>NZ_JACJDU010000029.1:0-63215 GCF_014163715.1 Shewanella sp. SR44-4
TTGTTTAAGGATTGCTAGGATTTGGCTGTCGCTAAATTTTGATGTTTTCATGCAGAATCTCCCTGCGTATATATTACGAGAAAATTCTACTTTTGAAATCTACTATTTTTAGGGGGGATTACCAATCGACTTTATCATTTTTGGTTTTACCACCGTGAATCGCCTTCATATAAAGCGCATGACCTAAGATAAAATCAATCCCAAGTTCAGCACACCAGTCGGACACCCAATACCAGCAATGCATGCACTCAACCCCGACAATCACATTGCCGATATAGGGTTCTAGAATGAGTAATAAGTCATCTTTACTGGCACCTATCTTTTTATGAGCTACAACTTCCCCTTTAGAATCAATGATACAGACATAAAGTAAACGTGCATGTAAATCGATACCACAGTAGTATGGATGTGAGTTATTATAAAATCTCATTGAGTTTTCTCCTGTTGGTTTAGTCACCTTAAGCATACCGCTGATGCGGCTTGCTAGGGAGGGGGCTCAATGAGTATCAAGTTAGAGCACTCGTACTTTGTAACGCTGTAACCTATTTTGTTCCCCAAAAACGGCCAACTTCACCAAGCCGGTGTTTGAGGCGTTAGCAGTATTCGTCAGTTGGAGCTTCACTTGGAAATAGAACAAGAATGTAATAGCCGTAACATTCCACTACCAATTCAACGAGAAGTACGCCAAAGATGTGGTTTTGGGTGTGTTATTTGTGGAATGCCCCTTTATGAATACGAACACATGGCAGAATGGGCTAAAGTAAAACGTCATCAAGCAGATGAAATAACACTACTTTGCGATCAGCACCATAGAGAAAAAACTGGAGGCTTACTTCCAAAGGAAATTGTAAGTCAAGCGAACTTAAATCCATATAACTTGAGAGAGGGCGTTTCTAAACCGTATAATTTACACTTTTCAGGTAAAGAAGCCAAAGTTGAAATTGGAGGAAATAGTTTTACTTGTTTCGATAAAGGGTATGGAACAGCAATGGTGCCTATCAGTGTCGATGGAACTCCATTAATAGGCATTATTTTAGCTGATGGTCACTTATTATTGAATATCGTTATTTTCGATGAGTTTAATCAGCCCATTTTACATATCAAAAATAACCAGCTTTATTACTCAACTTCAACATGGGATATCCAGTTAGTTGGAACTACTTTAACAGTTCGAGAGGCTCACCGAAAAATTCTATTAGAAATAGAATTTCAACCACCTAGTAACATTGTAATTAGTCGCGGCCGATTCTTGAAAAATGGTGTTGAAATATTAGTTAGACCTACAAATATTTTAATAACAAATAATTCAACTTTATTAAGTGGTTGTCATGCAAATAATTGTTATGGTGGCTTAATTGTTGGATATCACGAGAATCCTATTGGTGGCTTTATGGCCCTTGGTGGTGTTCCTAGATATCTAGGAAATAGGAAAGAAGCCCTTAAATTTGAAAAAGAATCATTAAGTCTAATTGAAGAACATCACTAACAAGCTTAAAACGGAACAAAACAGTTGGCTACGTTCAGCTTCTCCCTATAATTTTAAACAGCTTCTTTCGCTTAAGAAGGTGTTAGCCTCTGCTTACAAATGCCTAAATTCAACTCTGGACTTGAGGCCGTTGAAGAAAATGACGTGAGCTAGCCAAGGATGGCGAGCTAGCTTTCGAGGGGAAGGGACGCCCCATCGGAAGCGTTAGCATTTTCGAATAAGGCCGAAGCAGGCTATAAATGCAGTTAAACGCTAGATCAATTTCCGTCGCAATTTTTTCGCTGCTGTTGTTTGGTTAAAAAGCGAAAATGTTGCCGGAACGGCAGGGGTGATCCAAGAGGGGATTGCTGTTGATCCCCTTTTGGCCCGTGCAGGGTGCAACCTTGCGATCTCAATTCAAACGCAGTTTGAAAAGCCAGTTGTGGTTGCAGGCCATAAAAAAACTTAACCATCTTAAGCCAAAGATGACTTAACCACTAAACAAGAAACCTGTTTCTGCCTCCCATACTGCATCACTTGCGCCAGCTCAGACTGACTAATCGGTACATACGCCGCGTTAATCGCATCTTTTTGTGCTTCAACAAATGGGTCGTGAATAAACATGAACTGCTCGTTGTAACCGCTTAATACCACCCAATGTGGGCCTTTCTCGCCATTAAAGCGATAAGTACTTATCATCAGCAAAACGGCATAACCGCTGTCAATCCAATGTTTAATTTGAACCAGTGTAGGTGCCGCGTTGTGTATCTCAACACCTTGCGAAATCAATTGTTGGCAAAAGTCGTCATGCACAATCGTGATGACGGCTTTTTTATTGCTATCACGGACGCTATCAATAAAAGGAACCGAGGTTGATTGACTGTACATTTCAATTTGTAAGCCGCGCTTAATCGCTGCTAAGGCTAAGCCATGAACACTGCAACCGCCGTGGCCGCTGGTCATAAAAATAGTGGTGGCTTCGCGCCAAATGCTCAGCTCATCAACTCGACTTGGATTATATTGCGGCTTTACCGCACTCATGGCCATCATTAAGCAGGCTGCGCCACAGGTAAATGGGGTGGTTTGTACATACAAAGGCATCTTGATGACTTTGCTTGGCCCTGGTGGGTCTAGGCGTTTGTGCATGCGCACGCCATCAGCCAAGTCGTCATAATAATGCACTAAGGTTTTTAGGACTTTATAACCCATTTTTAAATAAAGATTTTTGGCAGCGATATTGTCGTTTCGCACTTCTAGGCGTAATGTAATGAAACCACGCTCGACTACTGTGTGCTCACATTGTGTGACCAGTTCGAAGGCAATGTTGCGACCTCTAAATTCGCTTGCAACGGCAATAGAGTACAGCCTGGCTAGCCGAGTGCCTCGATGAAATAGCACCAGAGCATAGCCTGCAAGTGTGCCGTCTATTTCGGCCACTAATAAGCTGTCCAGAGGTGAATTGAGAAAGCGTTTCATCTGCCGAGAACTGATTTTATCGCCACTAAATGCATTGTTTTCGATGTGGTTTAGTTGGGGCAAATCGCTGGGGGTCGCTTGACGAATAAGCATGAGTCGGCTCGAGTTGGCAAAACATGATAGTGGCTTAATTTACGCGCTAAACCGCACAAGAGGCAACAGATATTTATGGCTCATTTTTTAATTGTCACCGACGATGTTAATGATTGGCGTCCCTATTTGCCCAGTGACCATATGGTCACGGTTCATGATTATTTAGAAATGGGTGCATTTGCAGATCAAAGCGCCATGCAAGTGATTAACTTGTGTCGTAGTTATGACTATTTAAGCACAGGTTATTACTGCTCGTTAATGGCGGAAGCCCGTGGGCATCGCGTGATCCCTCGGGTAATGACCATTAATGATTTATCTCAGGACCGTTTTTTTAGTTTGCCGCAATCAGGCTTAGATAAGCTGCCAGAGACGGTGAATGAAATCAGCATGAAGCTGTATTTTGGCTATTGTGATAATCCGTTGCTAGACAAGCTTGCGCGTAAAATATTTGAACGCTTTACTGTGCCTGTATTGCAGGTGAATTTGTTAAAAATGTCAGGTAAATGGCAAGTTAACACCATTGAGCCTGCTGCGTTTCAAGATTTAACCGAGCCTGAACAAGATTTATTTGCCAAGTATCTTGAAGTGTTTTCACAAAAAGTATGGCGTTTACCGAAACCGTCGAAACGTTATCGTTACGAAATTGCCATGCTGGTGGATGAGCATGAGAAAATGCCGCCATCAGATAAAGCCGCGTTAAAGTTATTTACTAAGTCGGCTAATCGTATTGGCATGGATTTAGTCCAAATTGGTTCTCATGATCTGGCTCGGTTAAGTGAATTTGATGGTTTGTTTATTCGCTCAACCACTAATATCAGCAACTTTACTTATCGGTTTGCTAAAGCGGCTGAGCAACTTGGGCTAGTGGTAATGGATGATCCTGAATCCATTATGAAGTGCACTAATAAGGTGTTTTTAACCGAACTATTAAACAAGCATAAAGTGCCCGTACCCAAGAGTTTAATCTTTAAAGCCTCAGATAAAAACTGGGCCGATAATGTGATTAACACCATAGGGTTACCAATTGTACTTAAAGTACCCGACGGCGCATTTTCGCTCGGGGTGGTTAAAGTTAAAGACCGTGAAACTTTACTTGAACAAGCAGCGATAATCTTTGAGCACAGTGCGTTAATTTTAGCGCAGGCGTTTATGCCAACCGATTATGACTGGCGTATCGGCGTGCTAAATCGCCAACCTATTTATGCCTGTCGTTACTTTATGAGTCGTGGTCATTGGCAGATTTACCAACATCATCAAAGTGGTCGTGTTAGCAGTGGTGATTTTGACTGTATCGATTTGAAGATGGTGCCACAAAATATTGTCGATGCAGCGGTTAAAGCGTCTAATTTAATTGGTGCTGGCTTGTATGGCGTCGACTTAAAAGAAATCGACGGTAAGGCTTATGTGATTGAAGTCAATGACAATCCGAGTATCGACCATGGCGTTGAGGATTTGTTTTTAGGTGATTTAGTCTATGACCGAGTGATGACTGAGTTTTTAAGGCGTATTCAGCTTCGCGGTATGTAATTACCATACAATAATCAACCAATAAAAAAAGACCTGTTAAGGTCTTTTTTATTAATTAGTTGTTACTACATAAGTATAAGGTTGTGCTAATTAGCGCAAATTCGGTAGCAGTTACGTCCAGCAGCTTTCGCGGAATACATGGCTTTATCGGCACGCTCATATATATTTTCTGCTTGTTGCTGCGGTTTGGACTCCGCAATACCTAAACTGCACTGAATGTTATATTCGGTAAGCTCTGAATGTTTTGGCATCATATCAATGATACGTTGGCATACTATTGCAGCGGCCTGGGCATCCCCTTGGGTAACGATCACAAACTCATCACCGCCAATTCTAAAGGCTTGGTCTGTATTACGAATGGCTTCATTAATTAATGCGGCAAAGCCTACTAATACAAAATCACCGACTTTATGGCCATGCGCATCGTTAAGTTGTTTAAATTTATCTAAATCTAATACAATTAAAGACACTTGGCCTTGCTGGCGATTAGCTCGTGCTAATGCGATGTCGATTGCCTGGCGGTAATAATAACGATTACCTAATTGGGTTAGTGCATCAAACATGGCTTGATTAGACATATTTTGATACTTCAACGCATTATTCAACGGTTGAATTAATATGCCTTCAAGTTGCTCTAAAGTGTGTTTTTGCGCCGAACTAAGTGCTACAGACAACTGATAGGTTATGATAAACGTATCTTGGTTATCGTTAATAGTACGTTGCAGTTCAATACCGTAGTGACGTCCCCAAACAAACTTTTGTTTGTCTAGGTTCAATTGTAGTCCTTTAATCGGCAAATGTTGTCCTAGGATCTTGCCGAAGCAGGCAAAAACTGTCCGAGGATCTAAACTTCCATGTAGTTGTTGAATCACTTGAATAAGGTCCAGTTCGGGTTCCATATTCAAGTAAGCGTCTGAACGGTACCAGTAATCTTCAGGATATAATTCTGTCGCTATTGAAAAATCCATAATATTGGTTCCAGTACGTTACAACTAATTACCATATTGTTAGCAATAATCGTGCCTATGAAAAATTTTCTATAGTTATTAATTGGTTGTTGTTTTACTGTAGTGCTAACAAAACGTTTTATTTCCCTTTCGACAGTTTTTTGACAAGGAGCCAAAGCCACAATGGAACACAGTATTTTTATCCATATTTTGTTGATGCTTGTGATTGCTATTGTGGCGATTGCATTGTTACGTCGACTCGGCTTACCGGCCATTTTAGCTTATTTACTCACCGGGGTTGTTAGCGGCCCCAGCGGTTTTCATTGGTTTACCCAATTACAAATGCAATCTGTGGCTGAGTTAGGCGTTGTGCTACTGATGTTTACCTTAGGACTTGAGTTTTCGGTACCGAGGTTGTGGGCAATGCGCCGAACTGTTTTTGGTCTGGGTAGCGCCCAAATGTTGGTAACAGCCTTTGTGGCTGGCGGCATTGCTATGTTGGTTGGGCAAAACTTAGTGGCTGCGGTGGTGATCGGTTCGGCTATTGCGCTGTCGTCAACGGCCATAGTGTTAAAGCTGCTTAATGAACAAAACTGGTTAAGGCGCAGACACGGCGAGCTGTCGGTCAGTGTATTGTTATTTCAAGATTTAGCGGTGGTGCCGCTATTGATTTTAATGCCGCTATTAGCCAAAGGCGGTGCTGAAATGAGCTTCAATAGTATCGCGTGGGGATTACTCACCGGTATTTTGGCCTTTTTAGGATTAATGTCATTTGGTAAATGGATATTGCCACGTATTTTTGACGAAGTAGCTCGCTCACGTTCAAATGAATTATTTGTATTATCTACCTTAGTTGTCGCTTTAGTGACGGGCGCGTTTACTCAATGGCTTGGATTATCGATGGCGTTAGGGGCATTTATTGCTGGGATGTTACTTGGCGAAAGCCAGTATCGACGCCAGTTAGAGGCTGACATAAGGCCATTTCGTGATTTATTAATGGGTTTGTTTTTTATTTCCATCGGCATGCTACTGAATTTCGATTTAGTGATGCAATATTGGTGGCAAGTGTTATTGATTTTGGCAGGTGTGGTGCTCACCAAAATATTAATCGTGCACGGTTTGCTCAAACTTGTGGGTGAAAATACTAAAGTATCACTCAGTACCGCAATCAGTTTAGGTCAAGTCGGTGAGTTTAGTTTTGTGTTACTGGCATTAGCAGTAAATTATCAATTACTCGATACCGAAGTAAGCACTGTGTTAGTCGCCGTGGCGGTGATATCTATGTCAATGGCGCCTTGGCTGATCCGTCACAGTGTTGATATTGCCAAAAAGGTTAGCGGCAATAAGCTGCCACCTAAAAATGAACCGATAGAAATTGTATTGCCTCATTCTGACGAAAGTGATGTGGTACTGATTTTAGGTTACGGCCGCGTAGGGCAAACGATTGCACGTTTTTTGAAAACAGAAGCGGTGCCTTATATGGTGCTTGATTTAGATCCCACCAGAGTGACAGAAGCGAGAGCCGCAGGCGAAAATATTCATTTTGGTGATGCTTGCAGAATGGCGCTATTGAAGAAGATGGGCATTCGTCAAGCGAGCTTAGTGGTGGTGACATTTTGCGAACCAAGGCAATCTGAAGAGTGTTTAGCCGTGGCGCGTAAACTGGCTCCCGATGTGAAAATATTGGTGCGCACTCGCGATGATGCGAATTTACATGAGCTTAAAGAAGCAGGGGCGACTCAAGTTATCCCTGAATCACTTGAGGGCAGCTTAATGCTGGTGTCGCAAGTGTTGTTTAAATGTGGCGTCCCCTTAGCGCGGATTATTAAACGCTTGGAATCTGAACGGCGTAATCATTATCAATATTTACACGGTTTCTTTTCCGGCACCGAAACTGATTTTACCTTAGATTTACTCCATGCTGTGTCACTGGCTTCAGGTGCTAGTGCGGTGGGTAAAACCGTTGCAGATATTCCATGGCAAGCTTTGGATGTTGAGCTTAGAGCGGTGCGGCGTAAAGGCGAGGAGATCGATCCACCACCCCCTGAGTGGATATTAAGGCGTAACGATATTTTAATGCTGGTGGGTAAACCGCGCAGTATTGAGAAAGCTGAAGAGTATTTACTGCAAGGTTAAATATAGCTTCATATTATTGCTACCAAGCACCATGCTGAAAGTGATGGTGCTTTTTTATTTTATTTTATTTATTTTGCATCCAATATTAACTTTGGTTCGTATACAAACTATTGGGGCTTTTTTATTAACATATGCGCAATTAGCCTGTATCAACTATATCGAACCATCATAGGGAAACGTGGCAGATTATGGATCAAGACACCTTACTTAACTTATTAAGTGCTAGTGCAGATGGAGATAAACAAGCATTTGCTGATTTATACCAATCTACCAGTGGCCAGTTATTCGCAGTTAGCTTAAAAATGCTCGGTCGACGTGAGTTAGCCGAAGAGGTATTACAAGAAGCCTACGTAAAAATTTGGCATAACGCGACAGAATATCAACACGGAAAAGGATCGGTTCTCACGTGGATGATCAGTATTGTTCGTTACCGAGCCTTAGACATGTTGCGTTATCAAAAGGTCAGAAAGGAAGATCCACTTGAAGATGGCCAAGAAGCCATTTTTGAAGAGCATATCAATGATGACGGGCCTCAAGTTCATAAAAATAAACTCGACCAGTGTATGGGAGAACTCGAGCCTCAGCAGAAACAAGCAATTCATCTCGCTTACTATAATGGTTTATCGCATCACGAAGTTGTGGGGCACTTAGATTTACCATTAGGCACTATTAAGAGTTGGATCCGTCGTGGTTTACAACAATTACAGAGGTGTTTATCGTTATGAATTATCGTGATCCTCAATTAAAAGACGCATTAGCAGCAGAATATGTGCTGGGTACATTGCGTGGCCAAGCTAGACGTCGGTTTCAAAAATTAATGATGCAAATTCCCAGTCTGCGTGAAAGCACTTGGTTATGGGAGCAACATTTACATGGCATGAATCAATTGTTAACGCCGATAACTCCAGATGAACGGGTTTGGCAACAAATCAGTATGTCGCTAGGGTTTGTTGATAATGTGGCCCAAGCACCATCGCCAGAAACCTCAAATGTGGTGCCTATGGCAACACGTAACCGTTTATGGAAGGGATTGGCTTCAATGGCAAGCGCAGCAGCCATTGTTATGGCTGTTTTAGTTGTGAATAATCAGCCTGTACCAGTTGCTACATCGCAGCAAGTTGCGGTAGTGCAAAGTGCACAATCTAAAGCATTATGGCTGATTGAAGTCACCTCCAATACGATTGAAGTGCGCTCTACTAGTAACCTTAAGCCACTGGCGAATAAAGACTATGAGTTATGGATGGTGGCTAAAGGTGTCGAAAATCCAATTTCATTAGGCTTACTGCCTAAGTCAGGCAAGTTAACATTGGTGAAAAACAGTCAATTTGATGACATGGATATTGTGGCTCTGGCGGTGAGTTTAGAGCCTTTGAACGGCTCACCAAATGGCTTACCAACAGAGGTATTGTATACCGCAGAGCTAGCAATTTTATAAAGCCTTGATGATAGGGTGATGCTTCAAAGCATTGATGTGTTACCACGCTAACATTTAAGCGGCCAATAGTGAGACTATTGGCCGCTTTTTTATGGTTGCAACTATCTATTGGCGATCGATGAATCACCGGTTAACGGGAAATTGTTAACGACTCATTTCTGAGCATTCACATACTAAAGGATTGTATTGAAGAAATTGTATAGAGGGGGGCTGTATTGAAAGGACCATATTGATAGTTCATCATGCGAAAATTAACATTTTCATTAAATTAGTAAAAATAGTTTTTTTATAAATTCATTTAAATTCAGTGTGTTAATTTTCTATTTAATTTATTTCAACAATAATTGCTAAAACCTGCATCCAAAATGGAACCTGAGCCGTTTACTGATATGACTCTACTACATAACAAGGAAATGGTCATGAAAGTACTAAAAATATCCCTAATCGCCAGTATCGTATGCAGCACTTTATTAGGCGCTAATGCATTTGCGTCAAGTCACCGAGAAGCACCCAATATCACTCGTTTTCCAACATTAGACTCTACCGACTTCTACGCTTTTAATAGCTACGAAGCTGGACGTGAAGATTACGTCACTCTTATCGCCAACTATATTCCACTGCAAGATGCCTACGGCGGACCTAACTATTATGCGATGGATCCTGCTGCGGTATACAGCATTCATATCGATAATGATGGTGATGCTATAGAAGATTTAACCTTCCAATTTAACTTTACCAATGAGCTTGCCAATAATAATCAAGGTATTGCGCTAACGGTTGGTCCTGCTGACAATCAACGTAGTGTGTCAGTACCGCTTAAAAATATTGGTGGCATTACTGCTGCGGATCAAAGTGCGGCAAACTTTAGCGAGTCGTATGAGTTAACACTTGTTAAAGGACCACAAAATAGTGGTAGCGCAACAGCGTTAACCAATACTTCAGGGGCGATGTTCCATAAGCCACTGGATTACATTGGTAATAAGAGTTTCGGTGATAGCAGCGCGTATGCAAGTTATGCGGGTCAATTCATCTACGAATTTAATCTCGATGGTTGTGCAAGTCCTGGCAAAGTGTTTGTTGGCCAACGTAAAGACCCTTTCGTGGTTAACTTAGGCAAAACCTTTGATTTGGTCAACTATGTGCCTGTAGAAGGTGATAGTGCACCGGGCGCTGGCGACCAAGGTGGATTTCCAGGTGGCATCACTCAATCTGTTGATAATGATGATTTGATGGATAAAAATGTCACAGCCATTTCAATTGAAGTGCCAAAGTCTTGTTTAACGACTCAAGGCAACGGCACCATTGGTGCATGGACTACCGCCAGTTTACCGCAAGCGCGTATTTTAAATCCAAATGCCAAAGTGGGTAAAACTGAAGTCAACGGCGGCGCATTAACTCAGGTATCTCGTCTGGGTAATCCACTGGTTAACGAGTTAGTGATTGGCTTAAAGGATAAAGACACCTTTTCGACTTCACATCCTAAAGATGACACTCAGTTTGCTGACTATGTGACGCACCCGAGCTTACCAGAGTTGCTTAACATTCTGTTCAAAGACGCGGTTAATCAAACGTTGGGAACAAACATTGAAACGTTAGCGCCAACTAACTTCCCTCGTACCGATCTTGTTACTGCATTTCTCACTGGTTTTGCTGGTGTTAACCAACTTGAGATGGTGACGCCTTCAGAAATGTTGCGTCTTAATACCGGCATTCCGGCAAAATCACGTGATATGCAGTCAGCTTTTGGTGTGGCTGGTGATGATTTAGCCGGTTTCCCAAATGGTCGTCGTCCGGGTGATGATGTGGTTGATATTGCACTGCGCGTGGTAATGGGACGTTTATGTTACCCCATCCCAGTCAATGGTACTGACACAGATTTAGGCCTTTGTACCAGTGATGATGCCAGCGTTGGTAACGTGCCATTTACTGATGGGGCACCCGTTGACGCGACCATGATGATGGATCACTTCCCTTACTTAGCGACGCCGCTTTCGGGCTCAAAATAAGGAACATAAGATGAATATTTCTATTCGATATGCGACGCGTCAAGCGCTTAATAATCTCGCTAAACCAGTGGTATTAATCAGTGTGCTCAGTGGCGGTTTTTTAGCTGGTTGTAACTCAGATGATGATGCGATGACCATGGTTAAAAACAGTGCGCCAATGGTGAGCAGTGTCATGATCTTCACCGTGACTGAAACACCAGTGACAGATCAAGTGATAGCCACCGATAAAGATGGTGATGCATTAACGTTTACTGTAATGAGTGAACCCACGCTTGGTACGGTTAGTTTAATGCCAAATGGCGAGTTTACTTATACTCCTGCCAATGAAGTGACTGGCATGGACAGTTTTACTGTTGCTGTGAGTGATGGCGTAAACGACCCTGTGGTAGCGATGGTGAACATTACCATTGATGCACAGCAAGTGATGTTTTCAAGCTTAAGTCGTCAGGCATTTTTACAACCAAGCCAAGCTGCACCTTTACGTGTTAATGGCCGCATGGTTGAGAACGATGTTTCAACGGCTGATTTTTACGACGACTTATTACTGGATTAATAGTGCGAGTTCTATTCGCTAGCTTAAGTTTATAACACAGGACCAAATATCTATCTTATTCATCCAATGAATGATTATCTCAGCTGAGAAGTAATGATTAATTAGATCGATATTCATAGCCAAGGATGGCATTAAGGAGGCGTTATGCAAGCGATATCAGGGCGATTAACACCAATGATTAAGTACCCTCAATTTAGCCTCAACATTCAATTTTACATCAATATTGTAATGGTTGTCAGTGCATGTTTGTTGATGGTAGGCAACAGTACTGCGGCGCCATATACACCAAAAGATACCAGTGAAGTTATTGCGACCTGGAAAGTGTTTAATGATACCGACAAGCAGATGAGCTTAGACGACATCAGTGATTTTATTGAACAAGGACAATATCCCGGTGAAGCTGATTATCGCTACGGTCGTGCAAAAGCTTGGTTACAAGCCAAAATGGCCAATGCCAGCCCCGATGCGCAGACCTATTATTTATATGCTCGAGTATTACAGCATCAACACCAATTTGACCGGGCGATAAAGGCGTTAGAGCGCTCCATTGAATTAAAACCGACTGCGATAAATAGTTGGTTATTAAAAGCCAATATTCATCTGGTACAGGGGGATATTGTCGGTGCAAGGCAAGCGTGTTTAACCCTAATAGGAAAAGCCGATATTTTGTTGATTTCTACCTGTGCTTTAGAAGTGACTAGTCAAAATGGCAAACTGGCCGAAAGTTATCAAGAGTTAGCTCGGTTGTACCAGTTGTATCAACCTAATAATGAACCAGAAAAACGTTGGATAGTGCAAATTCTTGCTGACATGGCATTTAAGCAAGGTATGTCAGAAGAAGCATTGAGTTATTTAAATCAGTTAGATATGGACAATGCTCCGGTTAGTTTATTAGCGCTATGGTCTGATATTGAGTTGGCATTAAATCAACATCAACAGGTGTACGATATGCTCTCCAGTGTCGTCAATAATAACGCTGTTCAAGACGACGCACTATTATTGCGCTTAGCAATAGCGGAAAAATCCCTTGGCAATACTGTTAAATGGCAATGGACTTTTGCCCAAAGAGTTAAACTGCGCGAGCAAAGACAAGACAGCTTGCATGCATCCGATCTGGCAAAATATTATTTAAATATTGATATTCAGCCCCAAAAAGCACTTTACTGGGCCAAAATCAACTGGCAGGTAGCACGTCAAGACAATGATCGGATACTTTTAGAACAGGCTAAAGCATTGTTGAGGAAGACTAAAAATGATAAAAAGTCAGTACAAGTCAGTCAGAACCTCGTTGTCGATCATGTAGCAAGTTAAGGATAAACCAGTGAAGGCATTTACACGTTTTTTTTCGGTGATGAAAGGTGGATTATTACTGCTAATGTTACTGTTTAGTCAGAGCAGTTTAGCCCATCAAATGAGCACCAGTTATTTGTCTGTTCACCTCGATAAGCACGGGCAAATTCAAGGTGATTGGCAAGTGCGTTTTTTTGACATAAACCAAGTTGTCCCTATTGATGATAACCAAGATGGTGAGCTTACTTGGGGAGAGTTGCAAGCTCATCAAATTGCGATAGTAGATTATTTACGTTCATCTTTGGCAATCAGCCGAGAGCAAGATTGCCCACTGAGTTTTAACCCAACGCAGCAAGTTGACCAACACTTTAGTGAAGGTTATCTAGTCAGTTCATTTCAGGCTGAATGTGATAGCCCTGGAGTGTTGACCATTAATTATCAAGCTTTCTTCAATATAGACACTGATCATAAAGTGATTACCACCATTGCAACGCCCGATCATCAATACGCTCGAGTGATCAGTAACGATAACCCGATAATATTGATTAACTTAGCTGAAAGTCAGCTCAGCGATACATTTGCAGAATATGTTTATCAAGGGATTATTCATATTTGGAAGGGCACTGATCATATCTTATTTTTATTGGCGTTGTTATTAACCTGTGTGTTGGTGCGTGAACAACAAAAATGGCACCCGATAGATAAGCCTAAGCAAATATTTAAAGACACAGCATGGATTATTACTGCATTTACATTAGCGCATTCGGTAACGTTAACTGCCACCGCATTGGGACTGATTAATTTTAGTAGTCACTGGGTTGAACTGGGGATTGCATTGTCGGTGTTGTTTGCGGCGCTTAATAATGTCTGGCCGATTGTATTACGCTTAGGCTGGATTACGTTTGCGTTTGGCCTGTTACACGGCATGGGATTTGCTGGAGTATTAGGCGAGCTTGGCTTGCCTGAAAATCAAAAACTATTAGCGATTCTTGCGTTTAATGTTGGCGTTGAAATCGGCCAGCTGGCGATTTTAGCGCTAGTGCTGCCTGTATTGATGTTTCTACGCCATACACTTTGGTATCGACATTGGGGCATGCAGCTCGGTTCAATTGCGATTGGGCTCATGGCGATTCAGTGGTCTGTAGAACGTTTTTAGTGTTTGCCAATGAATAACTAGTCAGCTTTGGATAGTGGCTAGTTATTCATTGAGATTGTATTGCTTAAGTAACCTTGTATTCGACCGTCGCTAACTTATGCTCGGCTTACATTTGGCATATGTTCTATTTATATTTGAGACGGGTACAAATAACCGACGTCAGTAGCCATTAGTCAGACATTCGCCCACCTTAAATTCCTCTTGGTAATATCTCCCAACGACTCAAGGTTAAAATTGGCTTTAGTGGTAAGCAAACTTTTGTGTATGTTAATTCGTATGATGATACAGATTATTGCTGTATCTGAGCTTTAGCGACCACCCAATATGTGTAATCGCAATAATATAGCGTGTTTGAACGAGTTTTTTGTTCGAAAGATCAGCAAAGCCTAGATATTGCCTGCTTTCTTCCATAGAATGGCAAGTTAACTTTTTTATCAGCAGCCATTGTTTATTTTGCTGCGGTTTTATTAGGTATATTGATGTCGGCGAAACTGTTTAATCTCCCCATTAAGCTTTCATTAGAGATGATTGCGAAACTGTTTTCGGCCACCCAAATTCAAAAAGCGCAAAACTATTTGATCCAAGGTCGAGTTCTAGAAGTTACTGCCAGCAGTAATAATCATGATATTGAGGCCTATGTTGAAGGATCTGCTGCTGAACCCTATCGTCAAGAAATCACCCTAGTTAATGTGAATCACAAAATTGTGATGCGTTCACATTGTACTTGCCCTGTTAGAACAAATTGTAAGCACGTTGCCGCAGCAATGCTGGCACTGGTCGATAAAAAGCCGGTTGAAGAGCAGCGTATCCACCAATGGTTACGCCAACTTGACGAGCAAAAAACGGTTGCCGAGTTTGAAGAAGAGGACGAAGAAAAAGACCGCATTATTTATGTGTTATCTAACGATCCTCATGGCATTTTTGTCGAATTTAAACGCAGTAAATTTAATAAAAAAGGTCAATACAATAAAGGCAGCAAGCTAGCATTAGCCGATATTCGCTATAGCATGCCATGGTGGATTGACCCTGAAGATAAACAGATTATCAGCTTATTATTGTCATCAAATAATCATGGCTCTAAAATTTATATCGAAGGTGAAATTTCATTTTTAGCGCTGACTAAAATGCTCACCGCCGAAGTGTGTTTTTGGGAAGAAAATCGCATCCCCCTAACATGGGCTAAATCTGTTGTGCCTGAGTTTGTCTGGTGTGAAATTGATAAAAAACATACCCAAATGCAAATGCGCATGCCTGGGCTGGATAATTGGGAGTTTATTGCTACCGAGCCACCTTTGTATGTTGAATTAGACTATTTGCATTTAGGTAGAATAGATACTGACTTGCCAGTTAAAAAGTTAAGTTTATTGCAACATATGCCGCCAGTGCCCTTGGCTCAAGTAGATGCCATTAGTCATAAAATGCTCCAGCATTTTTCGCCTAAAACGGTGCCTGTGCCGAGTGAAATTGATTTTTGCGAGATAACAGACTCACTGTTAACACGCTTAACTTTTACGCGTGAGCTCATTGCCAACAACCCGATTCTGCAACCGGTTATTCGAGTTGATCATTGTTACGGTGAAATTACCTTTAATGCATCGACTAAACCCGAACGCATAAGCTTAGTCAAAAAAAATCAAGTTCAGTATCAAGTGCATAGACATGTCGAGCAAGAACTCGCGGCATTACAGTCATTAGCGGATATAGGCTTAGTGACGCTTGAGCCAGACGCTACGCTGGCCAGTTCACAACAACCCTACTATGTCAGTGTCGGCTTATTACCCGAGTCGATTTTTGAATGGTCTGAATTGACCGACAATGGTCTTGATGCGTTAACTGCGCTGGGTATGGATATTCATTTTGATGATGACTTCGACTTACAAATTACCGATGCACAGTTAGATGTCGACTTAGTTGACGATGATGAGTCTGGCTGGTTTTCGTTATCGCTCAGTGCCGACATCGATGGTCAAAGTGTACCGTTATTAGCCTTAGTTGCCCGTTGGTTACAACAAAATGGTGAACCAGCAGACGATGATGAATTGCTATTACCTGGCCCTAACGGTGGTTTTATTAAAATCAAAGCCAAAACCATTAAGCCGCTGATTAGTATTATCCAAGAATTATTTAATCGTCATTCTGGCGATGTCATTTCGATACCACGCAACCGTGCGCATATTTTGAATGATTTATCTGCCAGTGACGTGCGTTTACTCAATGGCGAACGTGTGCGCAATTTAGCCACCAAACTCGCAGAGTTTAAAGGGGTGGTTCCGGTTGAGTTACCCGATGGCTTAAATGCGACATTACGTGATTATCAAAAACAAGGTTTTGACTGGTTGTGTTTTCTTAAAGAATATCAACTAGGTGGTATTTTAGCCGATGACATGGGCCTGGGTAAAACCGTTCAAGCATTGGCATTTTTACTCAAAGCCAAGCAAGACGCTACCGAGCGTCGTACCAGTTTAATTGTTTGTCCCACTAGCTTAGTGGGTAACTGGTTAAAAGAAGCCAATAAGTTTGCTCCGTCGCTGAATGTAGTGGTGATCCACGGTAATAAACGCCAGCCGTTATTAGATCAAATTAACCAGTTTGATGTGGTCGTAACAACCTATCCATTAATGTTACGTGATGAAGCCATTTATTGTGAATATGTGTTTGAGCATATTATTTTGGATGAAGCACAACAGATTAAAAATGCCCAAGCAAAAGTCACCCAAGTGATTAAAACCCTTAGAGGTAGATTTCGCTTATGTTTATCGGGTACGCCGCTTGAAAACCATTTAGGCGAATTAAAATCATTGATGGATTTTTGCTTGCCAGGTTTATTAGGTCAGCATACTTACTTTAATAAACAGTTCCGTGGTCCGATTGAGAAGCAAGCTGATGTTGAAAAGTCGCAGTTACTGAGTCAGCGTATTGCTCCTTTTATGCTGCGCCGCACTAAAAAAGAAGTGGTATCAGAATTACCTGAAAAAACCGTGATTATTCAAACTCTGGAACTTGAAAGAGATCAACGTAATTTGTACGAGTCTATCCGTTTAGTGATGGAGAAAAAATTGCGTGAACTGTTTGCCAAGAAAGGAGTATCGAGTAGTCATATTGAGTTTTTAGATGCATTGTTGAAGTTGCGTCAAGCCTGTTGCGACCCGCGTTTAGTTAAGCTTGAACAAGCTCAACAGGTAAAAGACAACGCTAAAATGACTTGGTTAATCCAAAACCTGCCTGAAATGATTGAAGAAGGTCGTAAGATCCTTATCTTCAGCCAATTTACCGGCATGCTGGCACTCATTGAAGATGAACTGAAACGCTTAGCTATCAGTTATAGTAAGTTGACAGGCCAAACTCGTGACCGCCAGACCCAAATTGATTCGTTTCAAGAGGGTGATAACTCGGTGTTTTTGATCAGTTTAAAAGCCGGTGGAACCGGACTTAACCTTACTGCTGCGGACACGGTTATTCATTTTGACCCGTGGTGGAACCCTGCCGCGGAGCGCCAAGCGACCGATCGCGCTCATCGTATTGGCCAGTTAAATCCAGTGTTTGTTTATAAACTCATTGCCCAGGGCACCGTTGAAGAGAAAATTCAAGAAATGCAGCAGCACAAACAAGGTTTGGCAGACAGTATTTTATCCGATGGTACTCAAGGTCCATGGGAGGGCAGTGCGAACGATTTATTAGCATTATTGAGTTAACAGTTGAGTTAATCGTTGAGTTAATAGTTGAGTTAATAACACGAAAATCACTTGAACTAGCGTGTAGATTCGCGAAACTCAAGTGATTTAGCGGTTATCAATTACCCTAGATGAACTCGATAACATTGGCTTAAAAACGTTGACTCGACACATTTTGGCTCAATAAGCTTTGGCTCGATACACGTTGACTCGATAAAGATTAACTCGAAAATGGAGATAAGCCTTGGTTGCAATGTACTTTAAACGTGGTTCATCAGCGCCAAGACAACGGCGTTCGTCTCGTGCGACGCCTGCTGAGCACACAGCTTATTTTGAACAGGTGTTTACCGTTCTTCGGCTTCATCCTGAGAAAATTGCCATTGTTAGACGTAATATTGCTGAGTTCCAAGCTCAACCTTATTTGAAAAAAGGCCTGCACACGGCAATTGATCGGTTACTGTTGGTGTTTGAAGACGATAACGACATTGAACTGCTATATAGGCAAGTGATGAGTGATGATATTGGCCAACGGGTAAGACGCTACCCGCTGATATTTAAAGGCATAATTTCAATAGATTCAGATGCTGTGTAATCTCATTCAGTGAGTGCCTTATCAAATATAAGCACTCATCGTTATGGGCGTTCAATCACGCTAACCGTCAGACGTTCCACAAGTGGATATGCCAAACCGTTTTGCGCTATTCCCATTCACTTGGCCATCATCAATATCGATATTGTGTACTGCGCCAAATTAAACAACAATCATGTTGCTGCCACTCAATACCTAAACCGATTACCTATATTCGGCCATAACCTTATTGTCATTTATCTTTTAGCTTGAGTCCTTTGACCGCTTGTAGTGGTTCCCTCCAATACCGTGGTTATCTCAAATGGTCGTTAGATTAATTCACCAAATGGCACGCCTTGCTTATTCGCCCTTATTTATTTGCCCTTATTTAGTCGCATTTATTACTAATAGTCATTATTGGGTTAGATATTGGCCATATATTTCAGCGAAATAGGATTGAGCGTTAAACAATATTCATATTGTGGATAAAATACTCAAAATGTTTACGTTTAATGGTAATACTAGTTAAGTCGTAATGCTCAAGATGATTGGGGTTCATTTTTTTAAATAATTGAAGCTATGCTGATAGTGATCAATATTATCTAAACGAGGTCGTTTAAATGATCTTTGACTAAAATTATCTTCGGTCAACACCAGCCTCGATTAATACCAACCTCGATTAATACCAGCCTCGATTAACAGCACAGGGGCAGAACCGTTAGTGAGTACGATGTTGTGGAGCTATTTTGTGAATTTTCAATAAGGAGTTTCAATATGTTAAGGACTGTTAATATGTTTTACGATTCACCGCTAAAAAATATGCTTGATGAGCGCTTTTCTGTGCAAGCTTGGGTTCATCTTGTGATATCACTTTTTTTAGTTTCATCGGTAAGTATTGCTTATGCAGAAACGCCAGTATCCAAAACTGATGGCAAGCCATTCTCCCATGACACAGTCGTAGAAGTTGCTCAAAAACTGTCCCAGACCCCTTTTGTTGAACCCAAACAAGCCCCCGAAGCGCTGACTAAAATAGATTACTCAACCTATCGTCAAATTAATTTCCAACAACATGCTGCTATTTGGGGCAATGCGCCCACGCCTTTCTCGATACAACTATTTGCTCCTGGGTATATCTATAAACAGTTGATTGATATCGACGTGGTTGAGAATGGTAAATCATTTCCGGTAGCAGTATCTGAATCATCCTTCAGAGTGCCAGATGAATCAATTGGCAAATTACTGGAGCAAGTCGGTAAATATGCAGGGTTTCGTTTGCATTACCCGATCAATCGCGATGATTATAAAGATGAATTCCTTGTGTTTCAGGGCGCCAGTTATTTTCGTGGGGTCTCTAAAGGGCAAGCGTATGGCTTATCTACCCGCGGACTTGCCATCAATGTTGCCGATCCTAAAGGTGAAGAATATCCTTTATTTAAAAAGTTTTGGATCGAACGTCCATCCAGCCATCAAGAGGCGATTGTGGTCCATGCGTTACTAGACAGTGTGAGTGTAACAGGAGCCTATCGTTTTGCTATTTACCCTGGCGATCCGACCCGAATGGGTGTCGATGTTAAGCTTTTCCCAAGGCAGGATGTTAAGAATGTGGGTCTGGCTCCGTTAACGTCAATGTTTATGCATGGCGGCATCGATCGCGCTGATACTGCTGATTACCGTCCTGCGGTGCATGACTCTGAAGGCCTGCTAATGGAAAAAGGTAATAATGAGAAAATCTGGCGTCCGCTGAATAATCCTCGTGGATTACAGGTGAGTTCTTTTATGGATGAGAATCCTAAAGGATTTGGTTTGATCCAGCCACATCGAAAATTAGATTATTATCAGGACCTTGAAGCAAATTATCATCTTCGTCCATCGGCGTGGGTTGAACCAACGGGTGATTGGGGTAAAGGTAGAGTTGAACTGGTTGAAATTCCATCTGATTCTGAAGCCAATGACAATATTGTTGCCTATTGGAAGCCAGAACAAGGTTTGAAAAAAGGCCAGCCATTCGCCTATTCATATCAATTGACCTGGGTGGATCAGATCCCTAAAACCGAAGGCAAAGTAAAAGTGGTTCGAACTGCTGGTGGTCGCAAGTTATCGACGGATAAAAATGAGATTGTTATCGATTACAGTCACATTAATGCCAACGATGTCAGTCATATTCGTGTCGATGCCAGTATCAGCAGTGGCGCTATTTTAGAATCACGTATTGAGTCTAATCCCAGTGTTGATGGTGCCAGAGTTTTTATCACGTTCGATCCGCAAGATGCTGAGGTTGCAGAGTTACGTGTACAGCTAAGTAACAAAGATAAACCGCTTGGTATGACATGGCTGTATCGCTTTACTGCAGAGGACTGGCCTTTATGATAGCAAATGATGCTAAAATTACTGATCATGATGCACGTGCGTTGCCAGAGGAATCGTCACTGCTGATGTCTCGTCATGAGGTTTCTGAACCAGGTCATAGATTAACTCCGAGTCAACAAACCGTGTGGTTTACGCTGCGCACATTTGTTGCACAGTTATTTGTGTTTATGGTTACAGCAGGCTTATCGACTTATGGCATAAGAGAAATGTATTTGGTGCTTAACACCAATGCCATTACCAGTTTGCAAATGGTTTTTTTGGTGTTGTTTAGCATTAACTTTCTGTGGGTTACTTTTGCTTTTTCACAGGCACTATTGGGTTTTCTGTTGCATCTCAAACCGCGCCTAATTAAAGAGAATGAGACAGAACCAGAGTTCAAAACGGCGGTATTGCTGCCTATTTATAATGAAGATCCGCTGCGTATTCGGGCCACAATAGAGGCGATGAGTGCAGATTTAATCGCTACCGCACCGGGTAAATATGCTTTCTTTATTCTCAGTGACACTAATCGAGCTGATGCATGGATTGCTGAGGAACAGACTTTTGTGGATCTTATCAATAACAGCCAACCACAGTGTCCGGTTTATTACCGTCGTCGTCACCAAAACAGTGAACGTAAAGCCGGTAATATCGGCGACTGGGTTCAGCGTTGGGGCGGTGATTATGAGGCAATGATAGTGCTTGATGCTGACAGTATCATGAGCGCAAAATCGATGGTGACATTATCACGTCGTTTAGCTGGCGCACCTGGCGTCGGTCTTATTCAAACCTTACCGACACTGGTGTTTGCCAATACGCTTTACAGCCGTTTGCAACAGTTTGCCAATCAATGCTTCGGTCCTATTTATGCCGAGGGTTTGTCGGCTTGGCATGGTTTGTCCTCAAATTTTTGGGGCCACAATGCCATTATTCGCACTAAAGCATTTGCTGAGTCATGTCATCTGCCTATTCTGTCCGGTAAAGCACCTTTTGGCGGCCATGTATTAAGTCATGACTTTATCGAAGCGGCGTTGCTGCGTCGTGCAGGTTGGGGAGTACGTTTTGATACCGATATTGAGGCTTCATTTGAAGAAGCTCCACCGTCGTTAATTGATGTGATGATCCGTGACCGACGCTGGTGTCAGGGTAATTTACAGCATTCAGCATTTATGTTTGCTCGCGGTTTCTCATTGCCGACGCGGTTGCATCTTTTGTCTGGGGTGATGTCTTACCTGAGCGCCATTTTTTGGTTAGCCCTGATTATGGTCGGGCTTGCGATTGCGGTTCAGGCGGCATTTATACGTCCAGAGTACTTTGCCAATCCATCGCTGTTTCCAACCTGGCCAGTGTTTGATTCTGAGCGCGCATTAAGCCTGTTTGTGGTGTCAATGGCCATTGTGCTGGCACCTAAAGCATTTGGCTGGTTTGCTGCCTTGATTAATATTCCGCGGTGTTTACGATTTGGCGGGCCAATATTGTTAACCTTGAGTACCTTGTTGGAAATGATCATGTCTGCTCTGTATGCACCCATTCTGATGGTGTCGCAGTTTGGCGTGGTGTTGTCTATATTTCGAGGCAAAGACAGTGGTTGGATGCCGCAATCTCGAGACGATGGTGCATTGAGCTGGATGTCAGTGATGCGTGCTCATCTTGGCCATACCGTGTTTGGGGTTGCGCTTGCTTTGACCGCACTATCGCTCAGTACAGAACTCTTTTACTGGTTATTACCGATTACAATAGGGTTGATGCTATCGATCCCTTTGTCCTGGTTAAGCGGCGGCGCGAGGCGAACTAAATGGATTAAAACCGTCGGATTATTGCGAGCGCCTGAAGAAAAAAAACCAATTAACATTTTGGTTAAAGTGAAGGAAAACGAGGCTAATTTGCCCCATCTACGACACATGCATCCGTTCAGTCGGTTGGTTAATAATCCTTTATTACTCAAATGGCACCTTGCTCAGTTACCAGACGTAGGTGAACAAAAACCGACGTTTTATGCCCCGAGAATTATTGCGGAATGGAAATTAAACCATGCTGAAAGCTTATCGCAATTAGAATCATGGTTGGAACCCGCAGAGGTGATAGCATTATTAAGCAATGCGGATTATCTACATAAATTGAAAACAATCGGTAACTAATTTCTATCACTGGTCTTTGTAACAAGTACTAAAAAAGCCGCTCAATAACGCGTTATTGAGCGGCTTTTTTAGTACTTAATACTCAGCAATTAAGATTAGATTTAGGCTCTAGATCATTATTTAGGCTGAGCCATTGCTGACGTTAGAGCATTATTTATGTTGAGCCATCACTCGGGTTGCAAAATCACTTGGTCCCGCCAAAATAGCCCGGCCTACTGCCACTAAATCGACTTGCTTAGTCGCTAAAATGGTTTCGATGTAATCAATGCTTTCAATACCGCCAACACCAATCACGGCCGCTTTCGTTGTACCTGTCAGCGGCGCTGCATCTTCAACTAAAAAGCCCTCGCCGCGTTTGTCTTTAGGGCGATTCCAGCCCCCAATGCCTGATGAAACATTAAGTATTTCAACCCCAGCATCAACTAGCCATTGGCTAACGTGGCCCATATCGTCATGAGACAAACCACCAGGGTAACCGTCTTGCCCAGGAATGCGGGTCATTACTGCTAATCTTGGCGCCGCTTGTTTTATTTTACTGACTATTTCGATCAATATTCTGGCGTGATTTTCAAGGCTGCCACCGTATTGGTCTTGGCGTTGATTCGTCAGTGGAGATAACCATTGATTAATGCCGTAACCGTGGGCGCAGTGCAGCTCGACTAAATCAAATCCGGCTTTGTCAGCACGAATGGCAGCACTAACAAAATCCTGCTGCCATTGATTGATATCATCCAATGTCATGGCTCTAGGGGTTGGTAATACACGATCATATGCTGGCACGGTAATGCCTGACGGCCCCATAATATCAGCGCTAATACCTGCACTGTCTTTGCCGCCGCAATGGGTAATTTGTAAGCCTGTTTTTACCCCTGCATTATGTAACGTCGCGGCAATTTGGCTTAAACCGGGTAAGCAAGCATCATCATGCGCCCCAAGCTGATGAGACTCACTTCGTCCTGCTAAGTTGATATGGCTGTATTCTACCATCACCAACCCTGCACCCGACTGGGCTAAATGATGGTAATGATTGATGGTCGTTTCAGTTGCTAAGCCATTTAGGTCTGCGGTTTGTGACGCCATTGGCGGCACCACTAAACGGTTTTTAAAGGTCAGTCCGTTTGTGAGTGTGAGTGGGGTAAAGCGTAACGCGGTCATTGCAACATCCTATATATTTATGGCTATCAATATGCCAGCAATCAACATAATACTGCCTGCAGTACGATTCATTATCGTTGCCGCTTTAGGGGAGGTAAATACCTGTTTTGCACTTGATGCCAAATATGCATAAGTGAGGTTAACTGAACCAAAAGCCAAGGTTGCAGTGGCGAGTATAATCATCACATCGATAAGGTCAACATGGACCATAGGCACAAAAGCAGGAAAAAAGCTGACGTAAAATATCAATGCTTTAGGGTTGCCAAGGGCAATAAGCAGGCCTGTGATTAAATTTTTAAATTGGCTCACTTTCGGTATGGTTGCTAATTGAACGCCTTTGGCGGTTGCACGCAACATACTGAAACCTAACCAGCATAAATAAAGCGCACTGGCGTACTTTATTATTTCAAACGCTGGCCCCATCGCATTGGCAATGGCAGCCAAACCAAACAAGGCTAATAGGATGTAAACAAAGTCGCCCATCAGCACGCCAAGGGTAATAAAAGCGCCATGCTTGAACCCATTTGAAAATGCTCTTGATACCACGGCAAACACTGCCGGTCCCGGCAGTATCGCCAAAATTAACATAGTGAAAAATAATGCAATAACTTGCTGTAGTATCATTAAATAACCTGAACTTGGATTTATGGGTAGAATACGGTGGTTATAATCGATTAGGTCGCGACACTAAATCGATTTTTTCGAGAGTATATCGTATTTTCATAGCGTTAATGTATCGGTCTATCGTAAGCAGTCGTTTCCGTTGGTTGAATACTGTTTTATCGACGTTATGTTTTTATTACTTTGGTATTGCGGTATGTCATTACGGCGTTAAGCGGTTCATTTTATAGGTGTTATTTTTAAAATTATGTTGAAAATTATTTTACTAACGCATTCACGAGAAATGGATCGTGCTAATAATACCGGCCAATTAGTCAAACACGTTTTAGGCGATAGCGCGCGGGTGGTTGAGTGGCACCGCAAACAGCCCGATGCTGAATTATTGGCTGCGATTGACGCGGGTAAAGTAGGCTTAGTGTTTCCAAGTGATGACACTACGCAAGAGGCTGGTATGTCATTAGCGTCGCCTGAATATTTAGTGATTATCGATGCCACTTGGCAAGAAGCGCGCAAAATGTTTAATCAGAGCCCTTATCTAAAGGAATTGCCTAAAGTGTCTTTAGTGAATCCACCTAAATCGATATACCCACTTAGGCGCAATCAAATTGAAGGTGGTTTATGCACAGCAGAATGTGTGGCATTACTGCTTAATCATGCGGGTGAAAGCGCATTATCGACAAGGTTAACCGAGCAACTGATGACATTTATTGAGCGTTAACGTTTGGAGCTGCCTGCGCCAACAGAATAATGTGACGCAGGCAGTTGTTGGGTTATAAGAGACTAAGTTGAACCGCTAAGGTTTGGCTTTATGTTGATAGTCAAAGCGTTTACGCAAACGAATGTCGGCAACCGATGCGCCAATCATCACTTCAAACTGGCCTGATTCGGCTAACCAATTATTAGTGTTAACGTCCCAAAACGATAAGTCGCGTTGGGTTAGCGTAAAGCTAGCTGTTTTGCTTTCACCTGCTTTTAACCATAACTTATCAAAGCCTTTTAGCTCTTTTGCGGGACGCGGTACGCTGGCTTTAACGTCGTGCAAATACAATTGCACTACCTCGGCACCATCGACTTTACTGGTGTTAGTGACATCGACAGTAACGGTGATAGTGTCATTGCCTGCAATGTCATCATTTGTCATGTCATTATTTGCAATGTCAGCGCTTGAAAGACGGATGTTGCTGTAATCAAATTGGCTGTAAGACAAGCCATGGCCAAAGGCAAATAACGGCGCAATATTTTGCTGTTCAAACCAGCGATAACCAATAAATACCCCTTCGCTATAAAGTGATTCAGTGGCGTTGTAATCGTTTAACGCTATTGGCGCAGTGTCGGTGAGCTTTTTCGGTAAGGTAATTGGCATTTTACCGCTAGGGTTTTGATTGCCCAATAACATATCCGCGTAAGCATTACCGGCTTCCATACCGCCATACCAGCCCCACACAACCGCTTTAGCGTTATCTGCCCACGGCATTTCTACCGCAGAACCGCCAATCATAAACACCACAGTATTTGGATTCACTTTGAGCAGTTTGGCGATGACCTCATCTTGTTGGCCAGGCAATACCATGTCAGGTCTGTCGATAGACTCGCGGTCATCAGCATGACTTAAGCCGCCAAAGTAGATCACCGCATCGGCTTTTTTAGCTGCCGCTAAATACTCTTGTTCGGTATTGTACAAACTGTTGGGTGTTTCCCAGCCTAAGGTTGCTTGCTTGTCGCCTTGGTAACGTAAGCTCACCGCGTAAGTTTCACCAGCAGTTAAGGTCATGGCTTTACTGATAACATGTCCTTGGTTTGCTTGGGTGCTGGCGATCAGTTGTTTATCGTTAATGTACAATGCCACTTGGCCGTCAGCTTTTATGTTAAAACTGTGACTGCCAGTTTCGATAGGTTTGATGTTGGCTTTAATATCGACAAACTGTTTTTGGCCTTTGGCATTAAATTGCGGATCGGCTATCCATGATTCACTGGCGAGCTGGGTCATTTTGTTGTCATTGTAATAATTAATTTGCCACGATGGCGTGCCTGTCCAATGACGTGTGGTGAGATAGTCATTGGGTATCGGCATAAACTGGCTGCTGGCTGGACGCATTAGTTGAATGTCGACCTTGTCACCCAGTTTGGCTGTTAAACCGGCTAATGGGCTGATTTCGTAGAGTGCTTTAACTTCTGATGAGCCGCCACCAAATCCATGGCGTTTATCGGCATTGGGACCAAGTACCAAGACATGTTTAAGTTTGTCAGCGTGAAGCGGTAATACCTTGTTATCGTTTTTAAGTAATACAATGCCATTGGCGGCAAGTGTGCGAGCATCATCACGGTGAGCTTGAGTGTTACGCTCGCCGGATAAACGGTGTTTATCCATCATGCCGATGCTGAGTTGCACCCGTAAAATACGGCGGACTTTATCATCAAGTACCGATACTGGTACTTTGCCAGCGTTAAGCATTTCGAGTAGCGGTTTTGCCATAAAGTAATCGTCAAAATTAGCGACATCTGTGCCCATTTCGATATCAAGGCCGTTCATGGCGGCATCATAAGTGTTGATGTCGACGTTCCAGTCGGTAAGTAGCACCCCTTGAAAGCCCCATTCGCCTTTTAAGATAGTATTGACTAAGTGCTCGCTCTGATTGGCGTTAGTGCCTCTAAATTCGTTATAGGCGCCCATAATGGCATGTACGTTGGCTTGTTTTACCGCCGCTTCAAACGCTGGTAAATACACTTCACGCAAGGTGCGCTCATCAGGTGTGGCATTTACTTTTGTGCGGTTTAGCTCTTGGGTATTAAGGGCATAATGCTTTACGGTGGCGCCGACATCATTGGCCTGAATCGCTTTAATTTCGGGCACTACTAAGCTAGCTGCTAAAAATGGGTCTTCACCCATGTATTCAAAGTTACGCCCATATAACGGTAGGCGCGCGAGGTTTACACCAGGGCCCAAAATAAGATCTTTATTGCGATGACGTGCTTCGGCGCCAAGCACATTGCCGTGCAGCGTGGCCATGTTGAGATCCCAACTGGCGGCGATGGCAGTTAATGGCGGTAAATAAGTTGAGTAATCGTTAGTCCATCCTGCGGGTGCCCATGAGTTGCGATCGATCTCATAGCGCACACCGTGTGGGCCGTCTGACATCCACATTTCATGTATGCCTAAGCGCTCAATAGCAGGTATGTGAAACTTGCCCGCAGCATGCACTAAAGACACTTTTTCCTCTAAGGTTAACTGAGGCAATAAGCGGTTAATGTCATCTTCGACTTGGCTGATACGCTCGCCAATACGCAGTTTTTCATTATCTGGTAACACCGTTAATGCATGTAAGGTTTGTGGGGTAATCGTTGGGTGTGCTGCTAATGCAGCATGGCTGACACCTAAGCATATAAGTGATGAAACACATGCTGTAAGCGCTTTCTTTTTATGATTTGACGAGATGTTGCCGTGCTGTGGCTTAGCCATAACGAGGTCCCTGTGTTATTTGAAATTGATAAAGATATTCGCGGTTAATCGTCCTGTTTTAGGGCTGCTATCGATGTCGGTAGCTGGGTTTACTAACGTCGAGTGGAGTAGGTTGCCGGGATATATGACTAAACGATTTGGCCGATATTGAACCTGATGATAAAGGGTGTAGTGATCATTACTATCGACCACATAATCAGGCGTCAGCGCTTGTTGTGCATCGACAACCGGCTGTGCCTGATTAAAGTAATGGCCAATGTTGTGTGGTGTTATCTGTTCATATTGCGTGGCGTTATGGCGAAAAAATCCAGTATCCCCATGAGCACCATCATTGAGATAGTGCAGAATCGCAAAATAGTGGGGGTCTGGGGTGTCAAAGTGTGGCATGCATTGCAGCGGCAATAAACGTTTTGCAGGCTTGTCGATAACCGAAAACACGCATTGTTGGGGCTTTATGCGTAACGAGTGTGACACCTTGTAGGTATCATATATTAACTGGTATACCGCATTAATCACGTCGATTACATATTGCTTGGGCAGCGGTGCGCGCTGCCCTGGATAGTATGAACCTTGGTCTTGATTAAATTGACTATCATCTATCGCAATATCGATTAGCGGCGACAGATCAGCGCCAAAGTCATCAATGATAATCACCGGCGTTTGCTGTAGGCCAATAAACTCAATGTGGGGCGTAAATGGCCCCACCTTGATAATACTCTTGCTTGATAGAGTATTCTTGCTTGATATCGTTTGGTTGTTCGATGAGTCGGTTGTCATGTTACAACCTTACATGCTGGCTGATTTACAGTAATGCTGCACAAAATCATGGTGCGCTGGCAAGGTATCAACTTTACGTTTTACCGTTGCTTTAATGCTGTTTAAAAAGCTGGTTAATTCCGCTTCGTCCATCATGTCGACAATAGGATGATATTCTTTCGGCATTAAGCCTTGGCCCATCATCACTTGGATCCACGAGCTTTCACCAAACAATTCATTGCCGTATTTATAGACTTTGCCTGATTGGCTGAACATGTCGATACGATGTTGTAATGAGGCTGGAATTGGCATGTTTTTACAGTAACGCCAAAAGCGACTGTCTTCGCGATCAGTGACCTTGTAATGCAAAATAATAAAGTCGCGAATGTTATCCATTTCAACTTTCGTTTGTTGATTGAATTCAGCAATATCGGTATCTATAATGCCTTGTGATGGGAACAGCTGTAATAGGCGCACTATGCTGCGTTGGATCATATGAATGCTGGTGGACTCTAATGGCTCTAAAAAGCCGGCAGCTAACCCTATTGCTACACAGTTTTTGTTCCAATGTTGACGACGAGTACCCGTTTTAAACTTAATCACCCGAGGTTGATTGATCGGCGCGCCTTCAATGTTATTAAGCAATAATTCAGTCGCATCAGCATCAGAAATGTATTTACTGCAAAACACTAAACCATTGCCGGTGCGGGTTTGCAACGGAATACGCCATTGCCAACCAGACTCTCGGGCAATCGAGCGAGTATATGGAATTGGTTTTTGAACCGCTTCAGTTTGTACTGCTATCGCACTGTCACACGGTAACCAGTGGCTCCAATCTTCAAAGCCAGTGTTTAAGGTTTGCTCAATAAGCAACGCTTTAAATCCGGTGCAGTCGATAAATAAATCGCCTTCAATTAACTCACCATTTTCAAGCTTTAACGCGCGGATATTACCCGTGTCGTCGTGTTGTAATACGTCGGCGATTTTACCTTCGATGCGGGTCATGCCATGGTGTTCGGCAAATTTACGTAAAAATTTAGCGTAAAGGCTCGCATCCATATGGTAAGCATGGTTGTAGTCTTGATTGGGTAATACGGCAAATCGGCCTTGGCGAGCAGCTAAATGCTCGGTGCAATAGTCGCCAATGTCACTAACCAGGCCTTGTTGCTTGCCCTTAAGCCAAAAGTGCTGAAAGCCACAAGCCCAGCAGTCTTTACCTAAAAAGCCAAATGAATGCAGGTAGTCTTTGTTGACGTCATGCCAGTTTTCAAACTGGATACCGAGTTTGAAGGTGGCATTAGTGGCTGCCATAACGTCTTGCTCTTTTAACCCAAGTAAACGATGGAAAATATGCAAGGTTGGAATAGTGGCTTCACCGACACCAACAGTACCAATTTCGTCAGATTCTACTAATACAATTTCAAGATTTTTGCCCAACAGTTTGCTAAAGGCGGCTGCGGCCATCCAACCTGCGGTTCCACCACCGGCAATGACAACTTTTTTGATTGATTTATTCATCTTGGGCATCCTGTTTGGCTTGATATCTTGCTGTGTTCAGCATTATCGTTTTAATTTATTGATTAAGTCTGCACGTATTTTGCGGGCCGTTAATTCGTCTAATGGCTTAGTTTGCATGCCTTTCACATTGTCGGGAATATGACTGTCATCAACATCGTCATGATCGAAAATGTAGTGTTCGAATATCGATTTCCATGCTTGGCGCTGAGCTTTAGGCAGAGAGCGTAAGCTTAATATACTGTGCAATAAGGCATTGTTAGGGCGGCCTAAAAAGCCAGGAGTATCGCGCCACCAGTGGGTAATGAGTACGTTAAAGTCATCGACGCCACGAACATGGTGCCACCACATGCTGGGAATAAATAACACATCACCAGGGCTTAGCTCTGCTGTTAGGCTGGCGTCTAATGCCTGCTGAAAACGCGGGAAACGTTCAAAGTCGGGGTTCGCCATATCAACGAGACTGATGTCTTGGCCACCGGGAGCCAGTTCCATGGGACCAACATACAAATTACTAATTTGCTCGGGTGGGAATAGGGTAAAGGTACGCTTACCAACCACGTTACACGCCAGATTTAGCGGAAAGTCATAATGAGCAGCCACCTTGGTTTGGTTACCCAGCCAGATGCTGGTTAACGGTTGCATGGGCGCTAAATCTAAACTGTTTTGAGCCCCTAAACCGGGTAAACATTGGTGGATATCGGTCGAGCCCATGTACATTCCCGCAGGCATGTCTTTAATTATTTCTTGGCTTAATCGGTCTAGCAGCTGATTAAAGTCCAATCGGCCGGCTTGATAATTAAAACCATCAAGTTTTTCATTGTAAAACACTCTACCTTGTTGCTCTGGCGGTAAATAATACGCTGTTACTGGCATGCCTTGATAAAACTGGCGCAGGTAAGTCATCGCACTTTGTGCCGACTCTAATCCTGCCTGGACCAACGGCCAATGGCGACACAGCCCTTTAAATACCATGGGTTTGTCGGCATCGCGGATTAAGTCTATGACGTTCTCTAATGTACATTCATTGATACGTTCGACTTGCTGCAGTGTCTTGACCGTTGTCATCACTATTAACCTTGCGCATTCTTGAGGTTAAGTAAGTCTCTTACATTGCTTTGCGAGGCTAATGTCATGTAAATAGCTTGCAAGTAACCTTGCTGGTGCAGCTTTGCTAATGCGTCAGCAGACAATCCGGCTAAGGTTTCTTCATTGATGGTATAAAAACCGATCATCTGATTTTTTTGACCGTTGTCTAACTCAATATCTAAAGTGAATGATTCCAGCAATTGATGTTCAATCAAGGCATCGACAAAGCGTTGACCATCTTGTAAACCATGATGTATGACCTCAAGAATTTCGCCGACTTCATCGAGTAATGGCGTGTTACCGCCGTAAGGTAAAAATAAAGCTTCACCTTCGGTCTCGCTGACTCTAGGGTGGTCTAAGTCCACATGAATAACGCGTTGCTGACGTTCTACACCGTCTTCAAGTACGGTTTGTTGACCGATTAAAAAAGGTTGGCGACGCACAGTAAGCGGCACGTATGATGCGCTCCAGCCTTGTTCACTTAAAAACACGTTATCATTTTGCTGAAAACCAAATAGTGCCACCGCGTAAAACTGGCCTGTGGCAGTATCTTTATGAAAAAAGATCGGGTAGTGGGCTTGCACGCTGCGAAACTCTTGCGGAAATGTCACGCTATACCAAAGGTTATCGCCTAGTGCAGCAGAGCGATGAGTCATCACTTTTACGTCTTTATGTTCAATGCTGTTTAGTAATACATGTTGGCTCATTTTGATGTCCTATCTTGTTCGTTCAAATACGTCGTATTTTTATGATTATTGTACGTGAATTTTGTCTGTAATCTTATTTGCGTTATTATCGTGATTATTTATGTCATGTCTTAAAGCTTAGGGAAACCATATTGCGCAACTTTATCGAGTAACTCGCGATTACTCGGCAGGTTTTTAGCAAGCGCTTGGGTGCGCTGTTGATTGTCATTAAACAGTCGCTGTGCCAATTGTTGCATTGACGGTTTCACATGATTGGGCAATTGGGTGTTATAGCCCATGCCATAAAGTACATATTGAAAACTGGCTGCCGGAAATAAGGCTTCTTTATAACTAATATCTTGTTGGCTCGGTGTTTGATAACGCCATAATTCGAGCATGGCTTGTAAGCTGTCGGGGATTGAGTTTGACTCACGATGGTCACGCCAATAACCATCAGCTTCACGTCGGCTTATCACATAATGCAGCTTTAAAAAGTCGATAATTTGTTGCCAGTGTAGTTGATAGCGCTCGTTAACACGCGTAGCAATCGTGTCCATCACCATACGATTGGGTGGTAATTGTTGGGCTAAGGTCGATGCAGTCCATTCGATTAATGCCAAAGCCGACGCTTCTAGTGGTTCGATAAAGCCTGCTGCCATCCCGATAGCAATACAGTTATTTTGCCAGCATTTAGCACGATACCCAGGGTTAATCGTCAGTTGTCTCGGTTCCAATTTGTCAGCTGCAGCGCCATCAACACCGAGATAATTAAACAGCGTTTGCTGTGCATCAGCATCATTGGTGTGGCTTGATGAATAAACATAGCCGACACCTTTACGCGTTGGTAGGCCTATATCCCAAATCCAACCGTTTGACTGTGCAGTTGAGTGGGTGCAAGACGCAATAGGGCTATTTGCATCAGTGTGGGGGACTTGTATCGCTAGTGCGCGATCATTAAAAAGCACCGATTTTTGACATAAAAAAGGCACTTGCAAGTGTTCACCTAACAGTAGAGATTTTGCGCCGGTGCAGTCGATAAATAACTGGCCACTGATTTCGCCATGTTGTTTAGTGATCAGCTTGTCGATGTCGCCATGATCGTTATTAATAATTTGACTGACATGGTCGCGAATATGGGTGACGCCGAGTTTTTGAGTGCAATGCTCTGTGAGTAACTGACTAAACTTAGCGGCATTAAGGTGGTAGCCGTAGTTATTTTGAAAATGATACTGAGCAGTGGCAATGCTTTTAGGGGCTAAACCAAGCTGAGTTAATACTTGCTGGCTACAAACGGCTTCGGCAAAGCTGACTTGTTCGGCATGAGGCAGCCAATATTGGCATAAGTCGAGTTCTTGGTGACCGTGGGGCAAACTAAATGGATGTAAATAGCTGTCAGTGACCTTGCTTTGTGGGTCTGCACACCAATTGATAAACCGAGAGCCCTGTTTAAAGCTAGCATCACATTGGCGAATAAAGTCGTTCTCATCGATACCAATTTTGCTCAGGGTTGAGCGCATTGAAGGCCAAGTGCCTTCACCTACGCCAATAGTGGCCACATCTGGTGATTCGATTAAAGTAATATTGAGTTTGGGAGAGTGAGCTAAAACACCGTTATCAACATTATGTTCAGCGGCCAACAAACCGGCAGTTATCCAACCAGCGGTACCGCCTCCAACGATGACTATTTCGGTTATTGGTTTTTGCATCATCTTTACCTACGCTTTTGGCGTGATTATTATTTTTATTCTGATGAATCTAAAAATCTGATTGCTTAAAGAACACATTAACTAGCATTCAATAAAATGTCAGCACATTCAAGTAATAGTTTTTTTATGTTTTGCGTGTATGGTTTCAAACAACTAGGCGTAAAAAATAGTAACGTCCTTGTTACTCAATATGTTGCAATAAAAGGAGGTGACAAATGCTGGCACCTCAACGACCTGAAAGGGAACTTGAGTGAATTCCGTCTAACACTGGGGTATTAGCCGAAATATCACTCAATGACTATTGCATTACGCTATAGGCTAGAAAGTGTAGCGAGCACCTAAACTATAACGAGCGCCGGTTTCGGTTAGGTTTAACACTTGCTCTTCTGCACGACCGTGAACACGGATGTACTCTTCAGTAATGTTAAGTCCTTCGAAAAACACGGTTAAGCCTTCAACAGATTCGACATCATAACTAACAGACAAATCGATTTGCGAGTAAGCTTCTGTGTACTGTGGGTTAGCGCCAGTACCTTGACCTGTAGAGTTTAAGAACTCATCACGCCAGTTGTATGCGATACGAGCTTGGAAACCATAATTCTCGTACACCAATACCGCATTAGCAGTGTCACTGATACCGATTAATGCTGACTGTGCATCAAATGAGAAGTTGTCGTAAGCCTGATCACTATCAACCAAGGTGTAGTTGGCTATTACACCAAATCCGCTTTCGCCGAAGAAGTGTTGAGCCGCAAACTCCCAACCATCAATGACTGAGTTATTAGAGCTATTTGATGGCGTTGAAATATTAAAGTTCAACAATTCATCATTATTAGCTGCACTGCCGCTAATAATTTGATTGGTGGCATCTACAGCAGCATTATCAGCATAATTTGCGAAAATATAATCACGAACAGCGCCAGCTTCAGTTGTCCCCGTTGCGGCCACAGCAGCTTTATATAAATCCCCAGATGCTGGGTTATAAATGCCGTTAGTGGTTTTAACTGTTTCAGAACTGATAAAGTTCTTAGTGTCTTTACGGAAGTATCCTACCGACACGTAGCTCGATGGCGCGTAATACCACTCTGCCGAGAAGTCGATATTTTCAGACTCGAGCGGCAATAATGTAGGGTTACCAGCAGAACCACCACCATTACTACGATTGGCAAGGGTCGCTAATACCGTACCGCCTTGAATATCTGTGTAGCTAGGACGACCAATAGTTTCGCTGTATGCTGCACGAAGCATGACATCTTCTACCACTTCAATATTAAAGTTGAAGCTTGGAAGTAAATAGTCGTAATCACCGGTTTTGGTTTCAAAAACTTGCTCACCAGTACCCACTAATGCAATTTCAGTTTCAGCAATCCAATTTGCGCCATCATAACCAGCAACGGCTGCGGTCGAGGTGACATCAGTTTGCTCATAACGAAGTCCAAAATGCACGTCATATGGCATGCCGGCAATTTCATTATCGTAGTTGTACTGTACATAAACGGCTTGTGATTCTTCTTCAGTGTAACGGTCTGTTTCAGCGGCATAGTTTGTTGAAGGGCAGAAGCCATTACCACAATCACCGCTTACTGCAGAAGCATAGTTTGCTGCTGCAAAATCACGTACTGACGCAAAGTCCCACATGAAAATGGTATCTAAAACATCGAAGTTACCGTCTGAAAGTGAGAAGTCACCGCCATTGGCGTCAAATTTGTCATGAATGGTGTCAGCTGGGAACCATGCGTCTTCAAAGTCACCTGCAGAGCCTACTCCACCCCAATCGTTACGCTGAACGTTGACGCTTTGTGAGTGATTGTTTACGTTCGTTAACGCAACACCAAAGTCAATGCTGCCAGCATCTTCAAATAAGTATTCACCGTCAAATTGGTATTGATCAATTTCAGACTTATTACGTGCGTTACCAAAAACAGAACCGGTAAGCATCATGTCTGCAGGTGTCACTGCATTACCACCACCAACAGCAAGCACTGGTAAGTCACCGCTAAAGTCAGTTGCCGCGCTGGTACGCACAAACGCTGCAGTACTTAAATTGTTGTTTGAACCATAAAGGTTGTTTGGTTTGTTTTCCGCAACCGAGTTGTGCGCATCAAATGTCAGCTTTAAGTTATCTGTTGCTTGCCACTCAAGGTTAAAACCTAAAGAACCACTTTCGTTACGTACGCCATAGTCACCAGCAGCCATAGATAAATCAGCAGGTGAATCATAAGTTTCAGAGTAAATAAGTGGTGAGGCGATAGGGCCATCAGACCATACGTTTTCAGACGGAACGAAGTTAAACCATGCTGATACGTCATTCGATTGAGTGTCGATATCGTTACGCATGTAGGTATAATCTAAGCTTGCGACTACGCTATCAACCGGGCTGTACTGCAATACTAACTGGCCGTTAGTACGGGTACGTTGTTGTTCTTCAAAACGATAAACAGTGGTTTGCGGAACTGAATAAATATCGCTATCACCAGGACGATTAACTTGGGTGCTGTCTTTAGCAACGCCGCCCCAATCACTGTTGTCAGCAGAACCTGGGAAGCTACGCCAGCCGGTGCCGACCTGTGCTTGTTGGTTGCCACTTTCACGCTCTTGATAACTGGCCGAGAGTGAAATACCAAATTTATCATCAGCAAACGTGTTTGAGTATAAACCAGATAACTCAGGGGTAACTGAGCCATTATCGGTTGATTGATCATCAACTGCTTTTACACCAAATGTGGCTTTTAAGCCCGGAGAGCTGAATGGCTTATGCGTTAAAATATCAATAGTAGAACCAATACCACCGGTTGAATCTGAAGCTTGGCTAGTTTTGTGTACTTCAACACCACTGATACTTTCAGAAGCGATGTTAGCAAAATCAAATGAGCGCGAACCTGTAGTCACAGGCATTTGACGACCATTGAGGGTGATCAAGTTGTAGTCTGGACCAAAACCACGCACGGATACTTTACTGCCTTCACCGTTAGAACGGTCAATCGATACACCAGTAATACGCTGTAACGATTCCGCTAGGTTGGTATCAGGAAACTTACCAATGTCTTCAGCTGAAATAGAGTCAACGACTCCACTTGATGAACGTTTCACATCCATTGATTTAATTAAACTGCCACGAATACCAGTAACCGATATTACTTCGATATTTTCTTCACTTGCTTCATCAGCAGCATAGGCTGGTAACATACTGCTCACACCAAGCACTAGCGATAAACTGGTCGCAAGCTTAGTTTTTGTAAATTTTGTTGTTTTCATCTAGGAAATCCCCATTGACTAGATTTTACTTCTCTCAATATTGCGGGTTAGGCGCAAATCGTTTTTTTAATTCTCTATCCACGCAGTAATCATTATTTATAATTGTAGGGTTATAAAACATCTAATGTAAGCGCTTACATAAAACTAGTGTAAAATGTGACCGCAGTCAACAAAAACAAGTTCGAATTATTACATTTCATTAACTCAGATGTAGATTTTTTTATACTAAATATTGTTATCCATTGTTTTTAAACATTTTTAATTTAATGTTTATTTCCGCACTAAAATGTAAGCGCTTTCTTTTGTGGGTTAGATTGTTACCAATTATATTTATGACTTATCTTATTATTGGGCTCGAATAAGGTGTGCTCAGAGGCATAAGCTAAGATGTAGTCATGTATTTGGGTGGCATGGTTGTCAATCAATAGGGTTAACACTCACGCCTTTAACTTCATCCTATTACTATCATCAGCGCTGGCTCGTTCAATATAGATACCTTATTAAAGCAACAATGGTGGTGAAGGTGTTACATTGAATGTTAGATACGTTGAACTATTATATTGTCTGGTGAAAAGGGGAGCTGATAAGTGACTTGAACATGCCAGTAATCACCTAGCTCAGGTAATCGTAATAATGTCAGTCGTGAGCAGGAATTGGAGTTTCACTTAAATACTAAGTGTTATGTTAGCGGTGAATATGTGAGAGGCTTACTTGTTATTAGTGGGTCGTATCAAAAATCAAATGTTAATAGTTATTACACTCGTTGATAGTTGCTGTATTAGCTAATAGCTACTGCATTATGAGCCAATACCGTTGCTAAATAACATGAACAATTAATGATATATGCTCATGTTATCTGTCTTGTAAATTCAGGTTATTGACTTTTTAGGTTAACCGCTTTGGCTGAATCACGAATAAATAATTCTGGCTGAAATGAGCGTTCAATTACCACGTCTTTATTGTTATAAACTTGTCGAAGTACCCAGCGAGCGGCCATTTTACCCATCTCGTTAATGGGGTTACTGACGGTAGATAATTTAGGTGAAATATATTGTGGGAAAGGGATATTATCGTAACCGATAAATGAAATATCTTCCGGAACACGCAATCCATGCTCCAAACACACTGCAATAGCGCCTGAGGCCATCTGATCATTAGCACACACTACAGCTGTGATCGGTTTGTTCATCGACAATAAACGTTCCATCGCTTCACAACCGCCAGCTTCTTTAAAGTCACTTTCAACGCAAAGGGTGTCATCAAAATCGATATTGTATTGTTGCAATGCTCGTTTATGTCCTTTTAGGCGATCTCTCACATCGAGCTTAAACAATGGCCCTGAAATGTATGCGATATCTTTATGGCCAAGTGATAAAATGTGCTCGGTAGCCATGAAGCCACCTTGTTCATTTTCAAGATAAACACAGCGTTCTTTGATAGCGTCGATATAGCGGTTAATAAATACCACCGGCGTTGAACCTTTACTGAGCTCGATTAGGTAATCGTCTGATACAGCCTCAATATCCAAAATAAGGGCATCACAGCCGCGACTCATTAAAAACTCAACCCCTTCTTTCTCTTGTTTCTCGTCACTATGACCAGCAGCAATAATCACGTGCTTGTTAGCTGTTCTAAGGGCTGTTTCAATTTCGGTCATCATGGGACCGTAAAAAGGACCGTCAAGCTGAGACACCAAAACCCCGACACTGTTTGAACAGTTCGAGGCGAGTGACTGTGCAATCGTATTAGGCCGGTAACCTAACGCTTTCATTGCATCGAGTACTTTTTGTTTGGTTTTATCGCTTACTTTGGTGTTGTTGTTCATGACTCGGGACACAGTCGCCAGAGACACACCAGCCATCACTGATACATCGTAAATAGTTGCCATATAATGAGTATTAAAAAGCCGTCTTGGAGCACATGGCTCCAAGATTAACATGCTTTTATTTTGCTTCTCTATTTAATTCTAAGTGAATTTGGTCCACTTTTTGATTATCTAAAGTGTACCAGCGCATTACAAAAGCCACGACTAAAGATCCAATCGCAGGGTAAATAGTGAATGATAATAATATACCTTGCTGAGTATGCTCCGTTTGCATGGTATCAGGCTGATAACCATAACCTGCTAATAACCACCCCGCAGAAGCACCACCAATGGCAACACCCAGTTTGATAAAGAAAATCACTGAAGAATAAATCATCCCGGTAATGCGTACGCCATTTTTATATTGGCCATAATCGACAACATCAGCCATTTTTGCCCAAAGTAATGGGGTGGCCATGTTGAACGTAAAGCCCCAGATAATAAACATTCCAAAGGCGAGTACGACTTGATCGCTAGGTACAAAGTAGCTCACTACACACATCGCTGCCGCAAGCAGTTGCAAAGTGATATAAGCTTTGACCTTACAAAAGCGTTTAGCCAAAGGCTCAGCTAAAATACAACCAAATATATTACCAACCATACCCAGAGTGATAAATAGGGTGATGGAGTCCGGCATGTTAAGGAAATATTTAACGTAGTAAATCGCTAAGCTAGTGCGTAACACCATACCTGATAATAAACACACTGCCGCAATAGCTAACACACGCCATTGGTCATTTTTGAGCATATCGGTAAAGTCTTTCTTAAAGCTAGACTGTTGATCCGCTGGCGGGTGTAAACGCTCTTTAGTACCCCAAAAACAGGCAAGAAACATCGCAACACCCAAAACGCTCATGGCGGCAATAGTCAGCTGGTAACCTTTGGCTTGATCGCCTTCACCTAAAAATTCGACTAGGGGTAAGGTTAAACCTGACACCAATAAACCACCGAGCATTGCAAATACAAAACGGTAAGATTGTACTGACACTCGCTCTTTTGGGTCGGCTGTTAATACGCCGCCTAATGCACAATATGGGATATTAATGGCGGTGTAGACCATCATGAGTGCGGTATAAGTAACGAAGGCATAAATCATTTTGCCGTCTTCAGTTAAATCAGGAGTAGTAAAGGCTAAAACACTGATAAAACCAAAGGGTAGGGCAAACCATAATAGGTAGGGTCTAAACTTACCCCAACGGGTATTGGTTCTATCTGCCAACGCGCCCATCAATGGGTCGGTGACCGCATCAATTAAGCGTACAGCTAGAAACATGGTGCCGACAAATGCTGGCGAAATACCGAAAATGTCGGTATAGAAAAAGGTTAAAAACAGCATAACAGTTTGGAAAACAATATTACTGGCAGTGTCCCCGAGCCCGTAAGCTATTTTTTCTCTGGTGCTTATCATACATGCCTCAATTGTTGTTATTTGTTAAAATGATGCAACTGTTTGAATAGAACAAAGCCGTTTTATACAACGGCTTTATCTGGTTAACATATTATTTTCTTAAGTTTATAAATTCTCGATACGCATAGGCGCTGGCTTTCAGGGTGCGTTGTTGAGTTGTATAATCAACATAAACAATCCCAAAACGTTTTAAATAGCCTTCAGCCCATTCAAAATTATCCATTAAACTCCACGCAAAATATCCTACAACATTAACGCCTTGTTCAATGGCATTATTTACTGCATTTAAGTGAGCGTTATAGTATTCGAGTCTGTCTTGATCATCCACTTTACCGTCTTGCAATTTATCATCCATTGCCGCACCGTTTTCGGTAATGTAGATCGGCGGTAAAGGATAAAGTGCATGCAAAGAGGTTAATAAGTCGGTGAAGGATTGTGGGTATATTTCCCAGCCTATATCTGTTTTAGGTTTGTCGACCATATCGATTTGGCTAAAGCCATTTACTGGGTCTGCTTTATAGACCGCACGGGTGTAAAAGTTAATGCCTAAGAAGTCGATAGGTTGAGCAATAATATCAAAGTCGCCTTGTTCAATAACGGGCTTATCTTCAGCGGCGAAGTCATTAATAATGTCAGGGTAGCAACGGTCAAACAGTGGTTTGATGTACCATTGATTAAAGTACTGATCGGCTTTACTTGCGGCGTTAACATCTGCTGCAGAGTCTGTCGCGCTATAGCAAGGCGTGAAGTTAAGTACGATACCATTTTGGCTATTAGGACTGTTTTTTTGCAATACTTTCATGGCTAAACCATGAGCCAATAATAAATGGTGTGCAGATTGACGACCGAACGCTTTGGTTGCTAATCCAGGCGCATGAACGCCAATTTCGTAACCTAAGTAAGAACTGCAAAATGGTTCGTTAAAGGTTGCATATGAATAGACTCTGTCACCGAATGCCTGAGTGATTTTGTCGGCGTAGTCTGCAAATAAATAGGCCGTTTCGCGATTTAACCAACCACCATTATCTTCAATATGTTGTGGTAAATCCCAATGGTATAAGGTCACAAAGGTTTTAATACCACGACGATTTAATTCATCGAGTAAGTCGGTATAAAACGTCACACCTTGCGGATTGAGGCTGCCATCTTTATGCATTACGCGTGGCCATGAAATCGATAAACGGTAGGCGTCAACGCCTAGCGATTCAATTAGATCGACATCTTCACGCCATAACTTTACATGCTCGCATGCTTGCGAACCGTCAGAACCATCACGAATTTTGCCTGGAGTCGCACAAAAGGTATCCCATATACAAGGAAGACGAGAATCCACTGCGCCTTCAATTTGAAAAGAAGCAGTCGCCACACCAAAGGTGAACGCTTTTGAATGCATTTTAGAATCGGCTGGTAACATAATTTTCATATTTAAATTCACTTAGTATTATTTAATTGTGTCTATTTTTATGACTAACTTATTACGTTGAAATACCCTGATAAAAGGCCTTGCGCCGTGATAGATACGCAGTAAAAAATAAGCTCTCGCGTTTAAAAATCGTTGACATCAGTTATCGATATGTTAAAAATGAAAGCGCTTACATTGAGATTAGTGATTAATTATCCAAAGGTCAATAATTGATTTGGTTAATTATTGAATGCTTATCTGCTTGCTCAAGTGTGGAAATGATCACCAGTCAAATGTCTAGGGTTTACGGGGAATTAACTCTTGGCGTGAGATTATTGGTATCCATTCAATGGCGTTATGTACTGCAACCCAAGATAACTATTAACAACAATAAGGGAATGTCATGGCGACTTCACCGCTTCAACCTGAGTTGGCAAATGCCGATTCGACTCACCAGCAAGGCAACTTTCGTTTTGCTTTGATAGCGTTAACCTCGTTATTTTTTATGTGGGGCTTTTTAACCTGTTTAAATGATATTTTAATCCCTTATTTAAAAAACATGTTCGACCTTAATTACACCCAAGCAATGCTGGTACAGTTCTGCTTTTTCGGAGCCTATTTTATTGTGTCTATTCCGGCAGGAGCCCTAGTCGGTAAAATTGGTTATCAAAAAGGTATTATTACCGGATTGGTTATTGCTTGTGTAGGGTGTTTACTGTTCTATCCATCGGCCAGTTATGGCTCTTACAATATGTTTTTATTTGCTTTTTTTGTACTGGCTTCGGGCATTACCATCTTGCAAGTATCAGCAAATCCATATGTGAGCGTATTAGGCCCAGCCGAAACCGCATCGTCTCGTTTAACCTTAACCCAAGCATTTAATTCATTAGGCACCACGGTGGCGCCATTTTTTGGTAGTTGGTTAATTTTATCGACCGTTGAACATGACAGCAAAGTCACTGAGGTTGGCGAAGTGATTGGCCAGCTATCGATTCAGCAACAAGCCTCTGCAGTACAAACTCCTTACCTTATTTTAGCGGGTGCGTTGTTTGTATTAGCATTCATTTTTATGTTGTTAAAACTGCCTTTACTGGGCAAACGAGACACTCAGTCTAATGCCGCTGTAAAAGGTAGCGCATGGCAATACCCACATTTGGTGCTGGGTGCCGTGGGTATTTTTGTTTATGTGGGCGCTGAAGTCGGGATTGGCAGCTTTTTAATTAGTTTTTTAACTCAAGATGATATTGGCGGGGTGTCTGAATCGGAGGCTGCGCATTACATTGCTTACTACTTTGGTGGCGCGATGGTTGGGCGCTTTATTGGTGCTGCAGTCATGCAAAAAATTAACGCAGGCAAAGTACTCGCGTTTAATGCGCTGTGTGCGTGTGTTTTAGTGGCAGCAGCCATGTTGAGTGCCGGTACCGTTGCCATGTGGGCATTGTTGCTAGTCGGCTTGTGTAATTCAATCATGTTCCCAACCATTTTCAGTTTAGCGCTACAAGATTTAAAACAGCACACCAGTCAAGGTTCGGGTATTTTATGCTTAGCCATTGTCGGAGGTGCTGTTTTACCATTATTACAAGGCATGTTAGCTGACAGTTTAGGCATTCAATTAGCCTTTATTCTACCTTTGTTATGTTATGTATTTATTGGTTATTACGGTTTGATTGGATGTGCTGCAAAACGTCCAGTATTCGCAGATAAGGTATAAGGGAAGACCATGAGATTAACTCAATTACAGTGCATGCATAAAGTCAGCACACCGACAAAAACAAGCTTGATAGCCTTAGGCGTACTGCTCGGCTTAAGTGGGTGCGGCGAGAACAATAACGCCACTCAACAAGATAAAAAAACAGCAGTTACCCCTGTCATGGTTGGTGATACAGCAGCTAAGTCGTCATTAGCCATTTGGCCGGATCTTAAGCCTGCTATCGCCAAAGATGATGCTTTAGAAGCCAAAATTGATGCGTTAGTGGCTAAAATGACTATAGATCAAAAAGTCGCGCAAATGATCCAACCTGAAATTCGCGATATTAGCGTTGAAGATATGCGTAAATATGGTTTTGGCTCGTATCTCAATGGTGGTGGTGCATACCCTAACAATGACAAACATGCTACGCCTGCAGATTGGATTGCACTGGCGGAATCTTTGTATCAAGCATCGGTCGATGACAGTGTTGATGGGATTAATATTCCAACCATGTGGGGCACCGATGCCGTACACGGTCATAACAATGTTATCGGCGCGACTTTGTTCCCGCATAACATTGGTTTAGGGGCGGCTAATAACCCTAAGTTAATTGAAAAGATAGCCGCTATAACTGCAAAAGAAGTGATGGTGACCGGTATCGATTGGGTATTTGCACCCACAGTTGCCGTAGTGAGAGACGATCGCTGGGGTCGAACTTATGAAGGTTATTCAGAAGACCCACAAATCGTCAAAGCCTATTCTTACGCCATCGTTGAAGGTCTACAAGGCTCAGTTAATGGTGACTTTTTATCTGATCAACATGTGATTTCAACCGTTAAGCACTTTTTAGGCGATGGCGGCACTGAAAATGGCATCGATCAAGGCGATAATATTGCCAGCGAACAAGACTTATATGACATACATGCACAAGGCTATGTGGGGGGACTCAATGCTGGGGCACAAAGTGTTATGGCATCATTTAATAGCTGGCATGGGGTTAAAAATCATGGCAATAAATATCTGTTAACCGATGTACTTAAAGATAAATTAAATTTCGATGGTTTTGTTGTAGGTGATTGGAACGGTCACGGACAAATCGAAAATTGTACTAATGAGTCGTGTGCGCAAGCCGTCAATGCCGGTTTAGATATCTTTATGGTGCCAACTGCCGCTTGGAAACCGTTATATGAAAACACCATTGCACAGGTGAATAATGGTGAAATAAGCCAAGCGCGTATTGATGATGCGGTTAAACGTATTTTACGGGTTAAGTTCCGTGCAGGTTTGTTTGACAAACCTAGCCCTGCCAATCGGCCGTTATCGGGTAAAACTGAATTAATTGGCCAAGCAAGTCACCGTGAGGTGGCACGTCAAGCCGTTCGTGAATCTTTAGTACTGCTTAAAAACAATCAAGGTTTATTGCCTTTAGCGCCTAATTCAAAGGTGTTGGTTGCAGGTGATGCTGCGGATAATATCGGTAAACAATCGGGTGGCTGGACCATTACGTGGCAGGGTACTGATAACCAAAATAGTGATTTTCCTGGTGCTACGTCAATTTACGCTGGTATTGATAAATTAGTCACTCAAGCTGGTGGTACAACAACATTAAGTGTTGCGGGTGAATTTGAACCACAGCAAAAGCCAGATGTTGCGATTGTTGTGTTTGGTGAAGAGCCGTATGCAGAAGGTAACGGCGACATTGATAACTTAGAATATCAACGTGGAGACAAGCGTGATCTTGCTTTATTGCAGAAGTTAACAGCGCAAGGTATTCCAGTGGTATCTGTGTTTATTAGTGGCCGTCCTATGTGGGTTAATGCTGAGTTCAACAGCTCTGATGCATTTGTCGCAGCCTGGTTACCGGGTTCTGAAGGGCAAGGCGTTGCAGATGTGTTATTTACTCAGGCTGATGGCAAAGTTGCTCATGATTTTGTCGGTAAATTGTCATTCTCATGGCCTGCGACACCTCAGCAAACTCAGATTAATGTGCCATTAGCCCAATACAACACTAAACAAGCACAAGCTGATTATCAGCCGCTTATACCTTATGGCTATGGCTTAACTTACCAATCTACTGCCAGTGATGCGGTTGTGTTAGACAATTTGTCGGAAGACAATTTAGCTGCAACTCAAACACTAGAAGATTTACCTTTATTTGAGCGCGCAGTAAAATCGCCTTGGTCAATGTTCATCGCTAACGCTTCTGAGCGCCAAGGGTTAACCAGTAGCGTAGCGCAAAATAGCGCATTAACCATTCGTACTATGGATCGTGTGGTTCAAGAAGATGCGCGCTTAGTATCTTTTAATGGTAATGAGCTGGGCACTGTAGGGTTAATTAGTAATTTCCCTCGTGATTTAAGGGCTTACAGTAATAGTGATGCCACGTTATCAGTGAGTATTAATGCAACACAAGCACTGCAAAAGCCGTTATGGCTAGGTATGGCATGTGAAGGTGATTGTCGTAAGCAAATCGATATTGCCAAGCAGGTGAATACTCAATTAAGTGAATGGCAACGTTTAAGCTTTTCATTGGCATGTTTTGCTGATGAACCAATGGATTTTGCTAAAATTGTGATGCCATTTTACCTTGCCACCGACGCGGCAGTGGAAATTCGTTTCAGTGATGTGGTCATTCAAGCTGCATCAGCAGAAAACACCATACAATGTAACTAATTAAAAGCGAATTAGCCCTATCTGAGTCATTAGATAGGGCTAGTTAAACTCAATTTTAAATAGTAATGGTTGGCGACGCTTGTTGTTTTACTACTGCGTGCGGCAAACAGAGAACGATAAATGGATAAGGCCAAAAATGAACAAGCTCAATAAGCATCATTCATTTGTATCCTGCTTAACTGCGTTAACTTTGTCGGTCATATTTCTGTCTGGCTGTAATGCTGATGATGTAACAGAACAAGCAACAGATACAGTGATACCCAATACCGCAGGATCAGGTTGGCAACTGGTTTGGCAAGATGAGTTTGAGGGTAACCAAATAGACACTGCTAGGTGGAGCTTTGCCGTTGATTGTTATGGTGGTGGCAATGATGAGGCTCAGTGTTATACCGCACGGCCTGAAAATACTGCAGTTAGTGATGGTTTGTTAGCGATTACGGCATTAAGAGAAACCTTTTCCGGGCCTGCAGTAAATGATTCTGATCCAAGCTATGACGTAAACGATACATCGAAAACATTAGATTACACCTCTGCTCGTTTAGTATCGAAAAACAAAGGTGATTGGAAATACGGCCGTTTTGAAATTCGGGCCAAATTACCGCAAGGTCAGGGGACTTGGCCGGCGATATGGATGTTACCGACAGATTGGGTATACGGTCCTTGGGCTGGATCAGGTGAAATAGACATTATGGAGGCCGTAAACCTTAAGGTTGTTACCGACGATAAGGCGCCAGAGTCTGCAGTACATGGCACATTACATTACGGTAAACAATGGCCCAACAATGTTTATACGGGCACAGAATATCGTTTACCACATGACCTCAATCCTGCAGACGACTTCCATGTTTATGCTGTTGAATGGCAACAAGGTGAAATCCGTTGGTATGTCGATGATGTTCATTTTGCCACTCAACGAGCATCGGGTTGGTTTAGCCAGTATGTCGATGATAATGGTGATGTGGTCAACGCACCTGATGATGCACCGTTTAATCAGCCATTTCACATGTTACTTAATCTTGCTGTGGGTGGCGCATGGGCCGCGAATGTGAATAAAACCGGTATCGATGAGTCGATTTTTCCGCAGTCGATGTTAGTGGATTACGTGCGTGTATATGAATGTGCTAAATCACCTAAAACAGGTGCCGGATGCGAAACAATTGATGGCAGTGTTGACGTTACCTTAGGCAAAATAGCACCAGAAATTATGTCACTAGACTCAGCGCTTTAACAGTGGATTTTGTTTTATGTAGTCAATAATCATCAACTAGCACTGTGAGTGACGATGGTTTTTTACTGTGATATCCCAGCTAAATAGTGTCATTTTATGATGTTGATTTTTAACTGAATACGAATGCAAAGATGCACTGTTTGCTTTGAGTGGTGAGTGGTTTAGCTTAGTATCGAGCAAGTTTAGAGGTGAGTGGTTTAGCTTAGTATCGAGCAAGTTTAGAGGTGTTGTCAGTATGTTGTAAGCATGTAATGGCATGATCAGAGTGTTTTGGTTTAAGTGCGATCAAATGATTATATAAATTTATGATGTCAACAATGGCATAATGGAGCAAATGCACCTTAATGGTATTGAAGCCGTTATAGATTTTAAGGAATTGATTTGTCGAACATTACATTTTCTCTAGCTGAGCTAGAACAGGTAGTCGCCATTGCTAAAGATGCAGGTACTGCGATTATGCAGGTTTATGCTCAAACTGATTTGCAGATTGAGGTTAAACAAGACGATAGCCCTGTTACTGCAGCCGATATTGCCAGCCATAATGTGATTGTCGCTGGCCTTAAACAGCATTTTGCTGATATTGCTGTAATGAGTGAAGAAGCGGCTGATATCAGCTGGGCAGAGCGACAAACGTGGCAAACGTATTGGTTGATCGATCCGCTAGATGGCACCAAAGAATTTATTAAACGCAATGGCGAATTTACCGTCAACATCGCCCTTATTCACCAAGGCAAAGCCATTGCCGGTGTGGTATATGCACCAGTATTAGACAAATGTTATAGCGGCATTGTTGATCAAGGGGCATGGCTTGAATATAACGGACAAATATCGTTATTAGATATTCGTGACAGAGCATTGCAATCGCCACCTATTGTAGTCGGAAGCCGCTCTCACGTTAGCCCTGATGTTGCCGCTTATTTACAGACTATTGGCGAACACCAAATGTTAAGCGTCGGTAGTTCATTAAAATTTTGTATGGTGGCCGAAGGGCAAGCAGATGTGTATCCAAGATTAGGCCTAACCAGTGAATGGGATACCGCCGCAGCGCAAGCAGTATTAGAAAGTGCTGGTGGTCAGGTGGTTGAATATCCAGCGCTTACACCGCTGCAATACAACCAAAAAGAAAATATTTTAAATCCGTATTTTATTGCTGCTTCATCGGCATGGTTTGCACGCAAATAGCGCTAATCGTTATCAGCTCTTGCAAGCCCAATATGGAACCCCAATTAATAATAAGCAAATGGAGTGACAAGTTATGATGCGCATGGGCGTCGATCTCGGTGGTACAAAAATTGAAATAGTGGCTTTAGCCGATGATGGATCTGAAATTTTCAGAAAGCGCATTCCAACGCCAAAAAACTATCCTGGTACCATTGAAGCCATTGTCAGCTTAGTGGCTGATGCAGAATCAGCAACGGGCCAAACCGGCTCTGTTGGGGTTGGCATTCCAGGTGTTGTGTCACCGTTTACTGGCTTGGTAAAAAACTCTAATTCAACCTGGATTAACGGTCATCCGCTGGATAAAGATTTAAGTGAAGTATTAAGCCGTGAAGTACGTGTAGCTAATGATGCGAACTGTTTTGCAGTATCAGAAGCCGTTGATGGCGCAGCTGCTGGTAAAGGGGTTGTATTTGGCGGCATTATTGGTACCGGTTGTGGTGCAGGTGTTGCGATTAACGGTCGTGTCCATGGCGGCGGTAATGGCATTGGCGGAGAGTGGGGACATAACCCATTACCGTGGATGACAGCAGATGAGTTTAATACCACTACTTGTTTTTGTGGTAATCGTGACTGTATTGAAACCTTTATTTCTGGCACAGGCTTTGTTCGTGATTTTCGTGAAGCGGGTGGTGATGCCACTAGCGGTATTCAAATTTCTGAGATGATGCAACAAGGCGATCCGTTAGCCACAGCCGCATTTGAACGTTATATCGATCGCTTAGCGCGTTCACTCGCACACGTGATTAATATGATGGACCCAGACATGATTGTACTTGGCGGCGGCGTCTCTAATATTGAAGCTATTTATACTGAATTACCTAAAGTGTTACCGAAATATGTTGTTGGCCGTGAATGTGGTACCCAAGTGGTTAAAAATAAGTTTGGTGCATCATCTGGTGTTCGCGGTGCAGCATGGTTGTGGGGCAAAGACGAGAAGTAATCACTTCTTACGCGATATGCAAATACATTAAGTATTACAGTAGATTAAACGGCACTTAAAGGTGCCGTTTTTGTTTTGAGTTTGTTTTAGTGCTCGATAACGATAAACTAGCCGCAATAATGATAAACGAAGTGAATAATTAATGTTTTGGCTTAAAAAACTGTTGTCACAATTGGTGATGCCAATTCCTTTTAGCATAATGTTGTTCGTTCTGGCTGCCATTTTATGGCGAACGAATCGTGTAACGTTACTGCAATTTGGCCGAGTGCTCTTGGTTACCGCTATCGTGGTGCTAACATTAACAAGCCAATCGCAAGTGAGCTATTTTTTAGCAGATTCATTAGAATCACAGCATAACGTTAATCATCAACCGATTACTGGTTCTTGTGTTGTGATGGTATTAGGTTCAGGCAATCGTGAGCAACAAGGCCATACTGCAGTGCAGCAACTATCATCAACAGCACTGGCTCGTTTAACCGAAGGCGTTCGTCAGTTTAGGTTGGGACAGCAATGCACTTTAATTGTGAGTGGTTGGAGTGGCGGATATCTGAAGACAGCTCATGCGACCATTATGGCTCAAGCTGCAGAAGAGTTAGGGATCCCCAAAGCCAGTATTGTGGCTTTTAATGAACCCAAAGACACCATTGAAGAGGCCTATGCTTTACAACAGCGAATTGGTCAGCAGCCATTTCGATTAGTCACTTCAGCAACTCATATGCCGCGGGCGATGATGATATTCACCTCATTAGGGATGCAACCCCAGCCTGCACCGAGTGATTTTATTGCACATCAAGGTTTCTGGTGGCGTTTAGATGCAGATCAACTGCTAGCTTCGCAAAAATCTATCCATGAATATGTTGGCATGCTGTGGCTTAATATTAAAGGTATGACTGCTGATTAAATGTATTAGCTAAAAGACGTAAAGCGATATTAAAAACCTTATTTATTATATTTAGTTTAAAGGACAAACCGTGGTCAATGATGAGTTACTAATTAGCCCTTTTGCCAAACGAAATGGCATAACCTTAACGGTGGTTGGTGCCATCAGTTTAACGGCTAGCTTGATTATTTTTATCGGCCTTAACGGTTTTTTTGCCGTAGGAATGTTGTGCTTTGCATTAGGCTCAGTGGCACTCATTTTAGGTGTCGCTAAAGTGCATCAGCCGGCGGTTAGTTTTAAGCTAACTGCTGCAGGTGTGGCATTTTTTCATCGCCGCGGCCAAGTGTTTATTGAATGGCATAATATTCAACGAGTCGATTGTGCCCGAGTAAATCAAAACTTGCAGTTGATTGAGCTACCTTATATTGGCGTTAAGCTTAAACAGATTAATCCCATTTTAGACTGTATTTCACCCCGTCTTGCCACTGGTTTACTGACCGAACAGCGGCCATTACTCATGACTGCGGCCACCCAAGATGAAGATTTACAAAGTTTAGAAGGTTATTTGGGGGCTGAGTTTACGCCGCTAGTGGTCAATGGTGAACGTTACCGTGGGGTATTGGCAATGTTTGGTCATCGCTGTCAAACGTTAAACGAACAATTGGGTTACCATGTGTATTTATCGATTGATAATTTAGATCGAGAACCGAAAGAGTTTGTGACTTTGTTGCGTCAATGGCAACAGCAAGCCCAACTACAAACTCAGCAGCACACAACATCTGCGACAGATATCGAATGACACGACTAACAATCATGTAGCAGGTGTTCAAATGGCATTACAAGGCGGTTGTTTATGTGGGGCGATACGTTATCAAGTTATCGGTATGCCATTTGAAGCCGATCATTGCCATTGTAATCAATGTCGTAAAAGCGTTGGTGCGGTAGTCATGAGCTGGATGGATTTTCATACAGACAAAGTGCAGTGGTTACAAGGACAGGTGACTGAATTTGCCTCTTCAGATAACATTCGACGTGGTTTTTGTCAGCGCTGTGGCTGTTCATTGACTTACCGACATTTAGATTATCCACAATACACTTCATTGTCGATAGCCTCTTTAGACCAACCAAACCTAGTACCACCGACTTATCATATACACACTGACGAGCAGGTTAGTTGGTTAAAGATAGATGATTCTTGCCCGCGCTATAAGGCAGGTAAAACAGCAGCTAAAAAACCAGATTAACTTTCTGAGGAAGTACTCGTAAGAGGCTCTCTGTGACGATAACCTAAAAACTGGCCACCATCTAAAATTTCAATATTTTCACAATAAGCATCGCCTTCAAAAATCCCTTGCTCATGGAGGGTGATTTTTTTACAACGCGCTTTACCTGCTAATTGGCCAGCAATCATTAACTCGCGACATAAAACATCACCATCGACAGTGCCACTAGTTTCAATGGTTACATTGCCCTGCGCTTTGATGTCACCACTCACATGACCTGCAATTAGGACATCACCACTAAAAATGAGTTTACCGGTTAAATGGCATTCTTGGGCGATAAAACTGAGTGGATTAGCCGGTTGCTTTTGACGAAACATCTTAGTGCTCTTAAGTTGGTATTATGTCGGTAATATAACGTGATAGGTTGATAAACAACACTAAAATCGCTGACTGTATTTATAACATCTTTCTACATTTTGGAGGATAAATCAGTTTGAATTGCCAATGAGTATCGCATCCGCGGGGCAAGGAGACACACAAGCACCACAACCAGTACAGGCCTCAGTATCTATCATGGGTTTAGGCACTTGTCCTATTGCCATAATAAAGCTAATTGCGCGAGGGTCGCAGGCATCTTTGCAGCTCTGACACCAAACACCTTCATGGGTTAAACAGTTGTCTTTTATCGCTGCTGTAATTGACCAAGGTAAGGATTGGTCGCGATCAAATACAGGCTCTGGGCACACATCAACGCATTGCTTACAGAAGGTACATTCGTCTTTAGTAAAATCTATTTCAGGAAAACCACCTTCACCGCGTTTAATTATTTGGGTTTCGCAGGCGGTAATACACTTGTCACAGCGTGTGCAATTGTCAGTAAACTCTTGATCCGTTTTGCTCCACGGCGGGCGGGTAACATTGGATTTTCTGCGACTAAATAGATTACGGCGACTTTGATTAATACCTTGGTTCATTTCGGTTCCAATAGAGCTTAAATATATTTGCTGCAATCAATATTAGCATTAACTGCAGCACAAAATTGTTAAGCGCTTGGCAATTCATACCAATTCCAATAATTATCTGGTCATTCAAGAGAATAGGCATCTTCTAGGCAAGTAATTCTTCTAGGCAAGCAATAGGATTGTAGGCATAGTTGCTCTCGGCAACAGCTCCTACGTTGCTCCATCTCGTGCATCTTGCCGCCATGGATGGTGGCAATGTCTTATTTTTATAGAAAAAAATAGACCATGCAGTCGTACGTCAAAATACTATTAAGCAGCATAGTAGATGCATAAACTCGTCCTGCGGGAGCCACTCAGGCTTTCCATTTTTTGTTGCATTGTTTCATAAGGGAATAACCATTCTTTCAACAATGCGCCTCAAACTGAAAAACCTGAGTGACTCTGATAGATCACCTAATTAATGGCGTTGGTATTGTAACCATCAGGATTATTTGATTGCCATTTCCAACTGCTATTTGCCATATCTTCAACGGTATGGGTTGCACGCCAATCCAATTCTGTAGCGGCAAAGCTTGGGTCGGAATAACAGGCTGCAATATCACCAGGGCGGCGAGGACTAATTTGATAAGCAATGGTTTTGCCACAAGCTTTTTCAAATGCCTTGACCATGTCTAATACGCTGTAGCCTATGCCCGTACCGAGGTTATAAGTCACCAGCCCAGGTTTAGTTTGCAGCTTTTTAAGTGCTTGCAAGTGACCCATAGCTAAATCAACAACATGAATATAATCACGTACGCCTGTGCCATCTGGTGTGTTGTAATCATCACCAAAAACGCTTAATTGTTGGCGTTTACCAACAGCAACTTGGGCAATAAATGGCATCAAGTTATTAGGAATATCGTTAGGGTCTTCGCCAATCAAGCCACTTTCGTGAGCGCCGACTGGATTAAAGTAACGTAAACGAGCTATATTCCAGCTGTTATCCGAGTTATGCAAGTCAGCTAAAATATTCTCAACCATCAATTTTGACTGGCCATAAGGGTTGGTTGCGCCCGTAGGAAAATCTTCTTTAATGGGTAAGCTAGCGGGATCGCCGTAAACCGTGGCAGATGAGCTAAAAACTAAGTTTTTGACGTTATTTTCAGCCATGACTTGGCATAAAATGATGGAACCGGTGACGTTGTTTTCGTAATATTTCAATGGTTTTTCGACCGATTCACCGACCGCTTTTAATCCTGCAAAATGAATGACGGATTCGATGCTGTGATCTGCAAAAACTTTTTGCAGTAAGGCTTTGTTTAGAATGTCGCCTTGATAAAATGTGACATCTTTACCGGTAATGGTTCTAACTCGAGCCAACGCTTCAACACTTGAGTTTGATAGATTGTCTACGATGACCACTTTCTGTCCGGCCTTTAATAGCTCTACTACGGTATGTGTACCAATATAGCCTGCGCCGCCGGTTACCAAAATTGTCATAGTTTAATCGTCCTGTGAATTAATGAGTCAAGTTATAGGGCTGGTTGATTTTTGGCGATCAACTTTTATCCGATCAGTTAGATAAATAGCCTCTCATGTATTGTAAATTATCACAGTTCAATTGCCATTTAAATTATTGATGGCACGTTCAAATTAATACCGGTCAGCTTTCCTATAAAGTGAGTCAATAGTAGTTATAAAAATGGGCGCTGAGTGAGAGCTAAATCAGTAGTTGTATTTATTTGTTTACGATTAGCACTACATTATGGCAAGACAATAAACTGTGAAGGAGTTAACAAAACATCACCCTTAGCACACTATGTAGGGAGTGAAGTTGACGTAAAGTGGAACCTATGAGTACAGCAACAAAGTATATTGCACACCAACCTGATGCCCAAGGTTACATTGATTACTCAGAGCATGAGAATCAATTATGGCAACAATTGTATCAGCGCCAAGTGACGAATATGCCGGGCCGCGCATGCCAAGCCTATTTACAAGGCTTAGATGCATTAGGCATGTCAGTTGATCGCATTCCACAATTGCCTGAAATCGATAAAGTGTTACTTGATGCAACGGGTTGGAAAACTGCTGCAGTGCCTGCACTGATTTCATTTGGGCGTTTCTTTGAGTTACTGGCCAATAAAGAGTTTCCAGTCGCGACGTTTATTCGCAGCAAAGAAGAGTTTGATTACCTGCAAGAACCTGACATTTTTCATGAGATATTTGGCCATTGTCCGTTATTAACCAATCCATCATTTGGGCATTTTTCACATATGTATGGCCAGTTAGGGCTGGCGGCATCAAAAGAAGAGCGCGTGTTTCTGGCGCGATTATATTGGTTTACTATTGAGTTCGGTTTGGTTCAGGCGAAAAATGAATCACTGCAAATATACGGCGGCGGCATTTTAAGTTCACCGGGTGAAACCATGTATGCATTAAGTGACAGCCCTGAACGTAAGCCGTTTGATTTACTCGACGTACTGCGCACACCGTATCGTATTGATATCATGCAACCTATTTATTATGTTATCGATCATATTGACTATTTAGATGAAATTGCTCGTATGGACATTATGAGCATGGTGACAAAAGCACGTCATTTAGGCATGTTTGAGCCTAAATTTGCTCTAAAAGTCAAAGCCAGTTAACGATTTATTGCAGCAGAGCAACCAATAAGATAGCTCAACAATCTGCAAGTGAGACACTATTTAATTAAGCCAAGGAGTACAAATGAACGCATTAACCGAGATGAAATGTGAAGCATGCCAAGCAGATGCACCAAAAGTAACGGATGCAGAGTTAGCAGAGCTTGTCGGTATGATCCCTGATTGGGGCGTTGAAGTTCGTGACGGCATTATGCAGTTAGAGCGGGTATATAAATTTAAAAACTTTAAGTTAGCGATGGCCTTTACCAATAAGTTGGCCGATTTAGCTGAAGCAGAGTTCCATCACCCAGGTATCTTAACCGAATGGGGCAAAGTCACAGTGACGTGGTGGTCACACTCAATTAAAGGCTTACACAAAAACGATTTCATTATGGCTGCCAAGACAGACCAGTTGTTAGACTAGTTACTATCGTCATCCATTTCAGCATGTTACGTTAACGTAATGAGCTGAAATAGTTTCTCTGTTACAATTCTGCTGTAAACTTCACTTGCCACTGAAGCCATATCCCTCTAACGTTATGCCAAATTTCCGCAATAAAACATTAATAAATAGGGAATCGTTACATTATGCGTTTGGAAGTCAGTTGTATCGATCGCGTGGGTTTAGCGAAAGACATCCTCGTCGTGCTTGAAAAACATGGTATTAACTTAATTGCCATTGATGCCAGTAATAAAGGTTTCCTGTTTTTGCAGTTTGCAGAAATCAGTTTCGAAACCCTGCGTGAGCTAATGCCACAAATTCGTAAAGTCGAAAGTGTGCATGATGTCCGTACCGTATCTTTTATGCCGTCAGAGCAAGAACATTACGCCCTAAAAACCTTACTTAAAACCTTACCCGATTCGGTGTTTTCAACAGACGCGAAAGGGCGGATCCGCATAGCCAATGAGTCGGCATTATTGACGCTTGGTATGGCTGAACATGAAGTGGTGGGCGAGTCACTTAATCATTGGGTACAAGGGTTTAACTTTGCTCGTTGGATGAGTGAAATACCGGTGTTGGCGCAAGCCACACGAGTTCAAATTAACTCGAGCGAGTATTTGGCTGAAATGCTGCCAATTTACTTACCCGATGACGATGAAAAAACTATTTTGGCGGGTGCGGTTATCTCGCTGAAATCACCCGCTAGAGTGGGTAAACAGTTTAATGCTCTGCAAAATCAAACCACTGGTTTTGATAATGTATTGGCTATCAGCGACAAAATGAAAGACATACTCAAGCAAGCCAAGCGTATGGCACAACTTGATGCACCGTTACTTATCACCGGTGAAACGGGAACGGGTAAAGAGTTGATGGCCCGTGCGAGTCATGATGCCAGCATGCGCCGTGAACATCCTTTTATCGCGATAAACTGTGCGGCTTTGCCCGATAGTGTCGCAGAGGAAGAGTTGTTTGGCTTTGTTAGTAATGGCACCGTCGTTAAACGCGGTCTATTTGAAGAAGCAAAAGGCGGTACGGTGTTTCTTGATGAAATTGCCGAGATGTCTAAAACCGCACAAGTTAAATTATTGCGTTTATTACAAGACGGAACTTTTAGACGGATTGGTGGCGATGAAGAAGTACGCGCCGATGTGCGGATTATTTGTTCAACCCAAAAACATTTGGCTGAACTTTGCCAATCCGGTGAGTTTAGAGAAGATTTGTACTATCGAATCCATGTCTTAAGTTATCACATGCCATCACTACGGGAGCGTCGTGTAGATGTGATTCCATTAACTGAGATGTTTTTAGAGCATTATAGTCAGCAGTTATCGAGTCCCTTAAGACGTATATCGGCAAGTTGTCGCGATTACCTATTTACCTACGCATGGCCGGGTAATGTGCGCCAATTGAAAAATGCGATTTTTAGAGCGGTATCAATGTGGGATGGCTCAACAGAATTGACCGTTGAACAACTTAAATTACCTTCATATGCTGAAGGCTTTGGCTACTTCGATGAAGAGTTCGAAGGCACGTTAGACGAGGCGATGAAAGAATATGAAGCCAGTTTATTACGTCGGTTATATCCCGCGTACCCAAGTACACGCCAATTAGCCAAAAAGTTAGGTGTGTCTCATACCGCTATTGCTAACAAGTTGCGTGATTACAGTATTAGTAAGAAAAAGTAATGTAACGATTTAATGCCAGCCAAGTGCTGGCATTTTGGTCATTTTAACGCTAACAATCAGTGTTGACGTGGCCTTTTATGTTTTGTAACGAATAATTTACAAATCACGATTAGCACCGCAAAAATGTGATTTAGTACCTACTATAGGATTTTCCGTCACGATCGGTTATTTCTATGGTTAGATTGAGAGTCTTGTATCGAGTAGGACGCAGATCTCACCCAGAATTTAGGAGCAGTAATGAAACTTGCAAGTTATCACAATGGACGTCGCGACGGCCAATTGATGTTAGTCAGTAAAGATTTGACCAAAACAGTCGCGGTACCCGCTATTGCCCATACTATGCAGCAATTATTAGATGCTTGGGATTTGCTATATCCACAACTTAATGAGTTGTATGAAGCACTAAACGCCGGCCAGATGGACAATGCAGTAGATTTTGATGAAGCACGTTGTTTATCTCCTTTACCAAGAGCCTACCAATGGGCCGATGGCAGTGCGTATGTTAACCATGTTGAGTTAGTACGCAAAGCACGTGGCGCTGAAATGCCAGCATCGTTTTGGACTGATCCTTTAGTGTATCAAGGTGGTTCTGACAGTTTTATCGCCCCTAAAGCGGATATTCAAATGGCCAGCGAAGAATACGGTATCGATTTCGAATCAGAAATTGCTATTGTTACTGATGATGTTGCCATGGGTGTTAACAGTGAAGATGCAACTAAGCACATCAAATTATTGATGTTAGTTAACGACGTATCACTGCGTAACTTAATCCCAGGTGAATTAGGCAAAGGCTTTGGCTTTTTTCAATCTAAGCCATCGAGTGCATTTTCGCCCATTGCGATTACTCCAGACGAGTTAGGTGATAAATGGCAAGACAGCAAAGTACATTTGCCGTTAGTGACTCATTTAAACAGTGAACTATTTGGTCGCCCGAATGCTGGCGTCGACATGACGTTTAACTTTAGCCAGTTAGTAGAGCACGTGGCTAAAACACGTCCATTAGGCGCAGGTGCAATTATTGGTTCTGGTACTATTTCTAACTACGATCGCAGTGCAGGTTCAAGCTGTTTAGCGGAAAAGCGCATGCTTGAAATCATTGCCGACGGTAAAGCCTCAACGCCGTTCATGCACTTTGGCGACACGGTTCGCATTGAAATGTTTGATGATAACGGTGTGAGCATCTTTGGTTCTATCGATCAAAAAGTGGTTGAATACAAAGTTTAAGATTATGAAAGCGATATAAATCGAAATATAAAGGCAATAGCGGTTAATCGTTATTGCCTTTTTGTTAGGCAGATTAAAATAAAAATAAGGGAATTGACATGAAACTCTATGGCTACTGGCGTTCAAGTGCGGCATATCGCGTGCGTATTGCGTTAAATTTAAAGCAGTTAACGGCTGAACATATTTCAGTTCATTTGGTTAATAATGGTGGTGAGCAACATTCTGAGGCTTACCATCAACTCAATCCCTCGGATCTTGTGCCGACGTTTATCGACAATAATGAGTCAGGCGAGATTAACTTATCGCAATCGTTAGCCATTATAGAATACCTCGACGAAAAACACCCTCAGCAACCGTTACTTCCCAGCAATATTGAGCAGCGAGCTATTGTTCGCAGCATGGCTCAAGCCATAGCATGTGAAATTCATCCTTTAGATAATCTTCGAGTATTACAATATTTAGTTAACGAAATGGGTGTATCAGAAGCTGATAAAATGCGTTGGTATCACCATTGGATACACCTTGGTTTTGCTGCTTTAGAACAGCAGTTAAGCCGATATTCTGGACGTTTCTGCTTTGGTGATACGCCTTCGCTGGCCGATATTTGTCTGATCCCGCAAGTGTATAATGCCAAACGCTTTAATTTAGAGCTTGCTGCGTATCCTAATATTGTCAGAATTTGGGATGAGTGCCATAAGTTACCTGCATTTGCTGATGCCGCGCCAGAACAACAGCATGACGCGCCGTAATCAAACCTTGTTTAATCAGCACCAGTTAAATCCGCCCCTGTTAAACCAAGTAGCCATTGATCAGTTGCAACATGGGCAGGCTAAGCCATTGTTCTTGTTGTGGCAGTGGTTACAACAAGATGAACTTAGAATGGCAGCCTTAATGACGTGTCAGAAAGTGATGCAACAACAAGGGATCACAGATTGGTTAATTAGTGCGGGTTTTATACGCAATTTGATCTGGGATAATTTGCACAGCATGACCTCACAGCCCTTAAACGACATTGATGTCATTTACTGGTGTGATAACAACCCATCTTCTGCAGAAGACCAGGCGATTGAAGCTTTACTCGTTAAGCAGATAGCTCTGCCATGGTCGGCGAAAAACCAAGCCAGAATGCATCTTAGAAATGGTGATATGCCCTATAGTTCTTGTGTTGATGCCATGTCATTTTGGCCAGAAAAACAAACGGCGATAGGGGTTAAATTAGTTCCCTCTGATGACCATACAACAGCTGAGTTTCAATTACACGTGACGAGTGTGTTTGGTTTAGGCTGTTTGTTTGACTTGTCATTAAGTCCAAACCCAAAGCGTGACAAAGCTATTTTTAACCATCGCGTGTCCCAAAAGGGATGGTTAATCCATTACTGCAAACTATCTGTAACAGATTAATCATCAATAATAATTCACCTGTTCAACCTCACAAAACCTAACTGTTAAATACCTCTTTCATCTCTTTACCGCCTCACTTTGTGATCTAAATCATGTGTCTGGGATCTAATTAGGTACCTCTATAGAGGTGCTGCTGTTTTGTTGATCTGAATCAATGATGTTAACGATTAACTTCAGTAGGTTAACCGCAAATGTTAAGGATGCACAGAATTGCATCTAGTTGTCATTGCCAAGGAGTGTTAAAAAATGAATAAGAAAATTACCCTAAGTTTAGTTGCTGCTTCTTTATTAACTGCTGGTTTTTCATTTGGTGCTGCGGCCCATCAAGCAGGAGATATTATTGTTCGTGCTGGTGTGGCAATGGTTGCTCCAAATGAGTCAAGCCCTGTAGTCGCAAATATTGCTGAATTTAGCGTAGATAACGATGTCCAATTAGGGCTAAATTTTGGTTATATGCTAACTGATAATATCGGTATTGAATTATTAGCGGCATCGCCTTTTAGTCACGATGTGTCACTGGGTGAACTCGGTAAAATTGCTGACTCAAAGCAATTACCTCCAACACTGGTCGCACAATATTACTTTGGCGATTCACAGTCTGCTTTACGTCCTTATATTGGCTTAGGGGTTAATTTTACCAACTTTTATGACAGTGAATTTACTCAAGAGGCGAAAGATCTTGGCTTAGATAATTTGAGCCTATCGAACTCTTGGGGCGTGGCGGCTCAAGTTGGGCTTGATTATCAAATTGATAAGAAATGGTTGGTTAATGCGTCTGTTTGGTATGCTCAAATTGCAACGGATGTGAGCTTTGATATGGGGGCAGATCATGTTGTGGTTGATACAGACATTGATCCTTGGGTTTACATGATCAGCGTCGGTTATACTTATTAAGCTAGGGTAGAATACGTTAGCGAAAAACGAACATATGAAACAGGAACCTACGGGTTCCTGTTTTTGTTGATGGCACTTATGGAGACTTTTTACGCGGTTTCCAATGGCGAGTATTGTAAATGTACTCTGGTAATAAACGATTTATCCACGCGACAATGCGCCAGCGTTTAGTGACATACACTCGGCGTTTACCTTTTTGCAAGGCTGAGATGATTTGTGTAGCCACTTTATCGAGAGGCGACAACAGCAATTGTGTATTCAAATGAACGGCTTTATCAAATAACCCTAATTGAATATCACTAATGGTAATAGGCAGCTTTAATCGTTGTGCATGCATACTCAAGCCTTGCAGGTAATTTTCAGCAAAGGCTTTGGAGGCATGATAAGCCACATTAGGCCCTCCACGTTGACCGGCTATTGAGTTAATGGCGGCTAGTTGGCCGTAACCTTGCTCGCACATTAATTTAAAAATACAGTTATTTGCCGCAGCAAAGCCCATTACGTTAATATCGATAGTGTGCTTATCAATTGCCCAAGGCAGGGTAGAATCGTAATCATTAACACCGGTATTAACAATCACCAAATGGGCGCCATTATGTTTGCTCCAAGCGGCATTCAGCTGTGCTATTAGTGTGTCAGGTTGATTAATTACTAACGGATATACACTGACATCGCCAGGCAGACTTTGACTAAACTCGTTAAGTGATTCAGGGTCGTTAACAAAAAGCACCAGCGAAACTTGCTGTGCAGATAACTGTCTGGCTAAGGCTTGGCTCAGTTGAGAGCTGGCGCCAATAATCATCGCTGTCGCTGTAGACATGATTCATCTCATCAAAAATAATGACTCATAATAGAAATAACATCAGTTGATAACAAGTAAGAAAAAAATTCAACTTGAGACGTGTAGACTTCTAGCCATCCAGGTGTATGATGGTTATCTAACAGATTGACCGATATTAACGTTAGTAATAAGCCATTCTGTCGCGGTTTAGGCTAGGTGAGTAGGTTAGTTATGTTTGCAAACGACATTTGACAATCGATGATGACCGCTGTTTTTAGCGCTAAACTGAATGTTGAAACTGTGACATAACAGACATTAACGTTATTGTGAAAAGGCTGGTTGGTTAATCGAGCGCTGGTTAATCAAGTACATGTGTTTAATTAATCTAAAGGTGAGACGTATGCCGGTTCGAATTCCAGATAACCTGCCTGCAGCAAGTATTTTAGAGTCAGAAAATATCTTTGTGATGTCTGAAACCCGAGCTGCTAATCAGGACATTCGTCCAATGCGGGTATTAATCTTGAATCTAATGCCTAATAAAATCGAAACTGAAACCCAGTTATTGCGATTACTGGGCAATACGCCCTTGCAAGTTGGGGTCGATTTATTACGCATTCATGATAAGGAATCTAAGCATACATCAGTGGATCACATGAATACTTTTTATCGTGATTTTGAAGACATTAGAAATAACAATTACGATGGTTTGATTATTACAGGTGCACCGTTAGGAAAAATTGATTTTAAAGATGTGGTGTATTGGGACCACATTCGCGAAATTATTGACTGGTCACAACAACATGTCACTTCAGTACTGTTTTTGTGTTGGGCAGCTCATGCTGGTTTGTATCATCTTTATGATTTACATCGTCAGTTATTAGCGAATAAACGTTCAGGTGTATTTAATCATCGAAGAACCAGCGACCCACACCCACTATTGCGCGGTTTTGATGATGAGTTTTTTGCACCGCACTCACGATTTGCTGAAATGGATATTGAACAAATTCGTCAACATCCAGATTTAGAAGTGTTGGCTGAATCAGACGAGGCTGGCGCGTATATTGTACTCAGTCGTGATAATCATAATGTGTTTGTTATGGGCCACCCTGAATATCAAAAAGACACCTTGAATGAAGAATATGTGCGCGATGTTGGCGAAGGCCTCAAGCCAGATATTCCGCAAAACTATTACCGACAAGATGACCCAACACAAGATACTATTGTTCGTTGGCATAGTCATGGCAGCTTGTTAGTCAGTAATTGGCTTAATTATTATGTTTACCAGTTAACGCCATATGACTTGTCTGACATGAATGCGAAAACACCATGGGAAAGTAAAAAGTAAACTTGAATATAGTTATACCGGCGTTTTAACGTTGACTTCGTTTCGATAAAAGCTATTGTTAAACTTAGATGTTTTTATTGTAAGGTCGAGGTTAAATGGTTAAAACCAAGTTGATGATATTATTGGTGTGTGCAGTAAGCTGGCCGCTAACTACTTGGGGGGCCGGTGACATTTTTAGTGACGCTAATGGCACTATTATGATTGGCGCCAATGTTAGCAACAATACTGTTAGCAACAATACTGTTAGCGATAATACCGTTAGCGACAATACCGTTAGC